>NZ_JBHZBG010000004.1:290016-397910 GCF_042754695.1 Nocardia sp. NPDC059195
ACAGCAGGATTCGAACCCACCTGCACCGAAGCCGCCGACCGCAGAGAATCCGCAGCCGGCGCAAACCCCCGCGCCGGCCTCGGAACAACCCGCGCCACCACCGGTCTCGACGTCACCGCAGCCGCTTGTCACCGAGCCGGCGCCGCCGCACGTCCCGGAACCACCCGCACAGCCGAACGTCCCCACGCCGACCGCGGAGCAACCAGCCTCCCCGGCACCACCCGGCCGCCAAGCGCCACAACCACTTCCGCTGCCCGGCATGCCCGACATGTCCGACCCAGGCGGACAGCCCGGTGTCACCGGCCCGGTTCCCGGGGCAGACGTGTCGCCGTCGCAGCCCGCCACACCGAAGGCACCACCGCCGGAAACCGATCAGCCGGGCGTCGTGCCGCCACAGCGGTAAATCCGCCATGACCGCACTCCCAACCCCCACCCGCGACCCATAGGGAGCGACGGCCACGAAGTGGCCGGTCCGCGGCCGGGTCGCCGGTTAGCGCTCGAAAGCGCTGAGCCGAAGGCTCTAGTCTCGAGCGCTAACCGGCGGCCCCTCAGGGCCGCGGACACGCGCGCGCCAGCGCGCCAATAAACACAGCGTCAAACCTCCTGGGACTACTCAAACCCCGGTCATCTCTTCACGACCCGCGCCTGCCGACCGCGGACAGCCCAAACGAACAGAAGTCCCTGTTCAGACCTTGACCAGATCGTCCGCGTGAATCACCGGACGTTGCATGGTGTCGGGAAGGTCGATGGTGGACCGCCCGAGCATGGAAGCAAGTTCGGTGCTGTCGTATTCGACGACGCCCCGGGCGACGACCTCGCCGTCAGGACCGACCAGGTCCACCACATCGCCGCCGAAGAACCGGCCGCGGATCTCGGTGATGCCCGCAGCCAGTAGGGAGTGCCGTTGAGCTACCGCGTCAACAGCGCCCGCATCGAGCAGGACCGCACCGCGGGGATCGGCGGCATGGCGAACCCAGAACTTACGACCGGACAGGCGAATCGGGCGCGCGGCGAAGGCCGTGCCCACGGCCCCGTCGGTGAGCGCGGACGAGGCGTCGGCAGCCGAGGCCAGCAGGACCGGAATGCCCGCGTCGGCAGCCAGCCGGGCGGCGGAGAGTTTGGAGGCCATGCCGCCGGTGCCGAGCGCGCCACCGCTGCCCGCGATGACGCCGTCGAGGTCGGCGCTGCCGCGCACCTCGGGGATGAAGTTGGCGGCGCCCTTACGCGGGTCACCGTCATAGAGGCCCGCCACATCCGACAGCAGGATCAGCGCTTCGGCGCCCACCAGATGCGCCACCAGGGCGGCGAGGCGGTCGTTGTCGCCGAAGCGGATCTCCTCGGTGGCGACCGTGTCGTTCTCGTTCACCACGGCGATCGCGCCGAGCGAACGCAACCGGTCGAGGGTGCGCTGGGCGTTGCGGTGATGCTCGCGACGGGCGAAATCGTCGGCGGAGAGCAGGATCTGGCCGACGGTACGGTCGTAGCGGGCGAACGAGGTACCCCAGGCGTGGGCGAGAGCCAGCTGGCCGACGCTGGCCGCGGCCTGCTTCGTCGCCAGGTCCTTGGGCCGCTTCGACAGGCCGAGCGGCGCGAGTCCCGCTCCGATCGCGCCCGAGGACACGACCACCACATCCGAACCCGCCCGCATCCGCGCTTCGACCGCGTCGGCCAGCAGATCGAGTCGACCGGTATCGAGCCCGCCTTCGAGGCTGGTCAACGCCGACGAACCGATCTTCACCACGACGGTGCGCGCCGACACGATCGCCGCGCGTCCCTGACTCAGCTTCGAACCCACCTGCATCGTTGCACTCCCTGCACCACGATCACCGAGCTAACCGGAACCATCGCAGTATGCCGATCGAACGGCCGTGCCCGACAGCGAATTTCGCCGGGCACGACCCCACTCTCACTCTTTTCGTTCGCCGTTTTCGTCGAGCAGACCACGTCGCGCCTGCGAGGCGAGCTTGCGCTCGGCCGCACCGATGCGGTCGTTGGTCTCGAGCCGGAGGTCGGTACCGCGGCCGGTCGGCTGCATATCGACACCCGCCGAGATCATCGGCTCCCATTCGAAGGTGACGCCGGCGATGGTGACCGGGCAACCCGGCTGGGCACCCTGCTTGACCAGCGCGGCTTCGACACCGAGTCGAGCCAACCGGTCGGCCAGGTAGCCGACGGCCTCGTCGTTGTTGAAATCGGTCTGCCGGATCCAGCGCTCGGGGCGAGTGCCGCGCACGATGAAACCACCGGGCTCGTTCGGATCGGCGATGACGCTGAAACCGGTCTCGTCGGTCGCGATCGGGCGGATGATGGTGCGCTTGGGCGCGGCCTTGGGGTGCGCTTCGCGGTACTGGCGGACCATGTCGGCCAGCGCGAAGGTCAACGGGCGCAGGCCGGCACGGCTCACCGCGGAGATCTCGAACACCGGCCAGCCACGTTCGGCGAACTCGGCCGACACCATCTCGGCGAGTTCGGCAGCGTCGGGCACGTCGGTCTTGTTGAGGATCACCACGCGCGGCCGGTCGGCCAGGTCACCCAGGCTGGCGTCACCTGACAGTGCAGGCTTGTAAGCGGCGAGTTCGGCTTCCAGCGCGTCGACATCGGAGACCGGGTCGCGACCGGGCTCGAGTGTCGCGCAGTCGACGACGTGGGCGAGCACCGCGCAGCGTTCCAGGTGGCGCAGGAAGTCCAGGCCGAGACCGCGGCCTTCGCTGGCACCGGGGATCAGGCCGGGCACATCGGCGACGGTGAAGGTGGTGTCACCGGAGAGCACGACGCCGAGGTTCGGGACGAGCGTGGTGAACGGGTAGTCGGCGATCTTGGGCTTGGCGGCGGACAGCACCGAGACCAGCGACGACTTGCCCGCCGACGGGAACCCGACCAGGCCGACATCGGCGACCGACTTCAGTTCGAGAACGAGATCGAGCTCTTCGCCCTCTTCACCGAGCAGCGCGAAACCGGGCGCCTTGCGCGCCTTCGACGCCAGCGAGGCATTACCGAGGCCACCACGGCCGCCACGGGCGATGATGAACCGGTTGCCCACGCCGACGAGGTCGACGACGACCTTGCCGTCGCCATCGACGACCACGGTGCCGTCGGGCACGGCGAGCACCAGATCGCCGCCGTTCTTGCCTTCGCGATTACTGCCCTCGCCCGGCTTGCCGTTGCCCGCCTTGGCGTTGGGGTGGAAATGGAAATCGAGCAGGGTGTGGACGTTGGCGTCGACCTCGAGGATCACGTCACCGCCGTTACCGCCATTGCCGCCGTCGGGCCCGCCCAGCGGCTTGAACTTCTCACGATGCACCGAGGCGCAACCGTGTCCACCTCTACCGGCACGAACATGCAGCACGACGCGGTCGATGAATTTGGACATGGGTTGATCCTCCTCCTTCTGACTGGTCGTTTGCGGTAAGGGGTGGGGAGAACACGACAGAGCGGATCAGGGAATCAACCCTGACCCGCTCTGGTGTCTGTGGGGAGCGAAGCTCCAGGCGGTCAGGCCTGGACCGGCTCCGGTACGACGATGTTGACGGTCTTGCGGCCACGCTTGGTGCCGAACTCGACCGCGCCCGCCTCGAGGGCGAACAGCGTGTCGTCGCCACCACGGCCGACGTTCACGCCCGGGTGGAAGTGGGTTCCACGCTGACGGACCAGGATCTCGCCCGCGCTGACCTTCTGGCCGCCGAAACGCTTCACGCCGAGGCGCTGGGCGTTCGAATCGCGGCCGTTCCGGGAGCTGGATGCGCCCTTCTTATGTGCCATTGCTTCGTCTCCTCGGGAAAATTCTTACTTGATGCCGGTGACCTTGATGACCGTCAGCGGCTGACGGTGACCCTGGCGCTTGTGGTAGCCGGTCTTGTTCTTGAACTTGTGGATCCGGATCTTCGGGCCCTTGGTCTGGTCGATGACCTCAGCGGCCACGGAGATCTTGGCCAGCTTGTCGGCGTCGGTGGTCAGATCGGTGCCGTCGACGACGAGAACCGGGGTCAGCGCCACGGCGGTGCCGACGGGACCCTCGATCTTCTCGACCTTCACCAGGTCACCGACCGCGACCTTGTACTGCTTTCCGCCGGTCTTGACGATTGCGTACGCTGCCATCGGTCGGCTTCCTCCACTCACATTGGTCCTGCACATGTCCACGCCGCAGCTGCGACGCGTATTACTGGGCTCATCCCCGCAAGAGCGGGGGAAGAACGTTTGCTGCCTGCGGTATACACCCGGCCTGTTCGGCCAGATGCTCAATCACTGGGCAGCGACCGACCTAGGTTACCAGAGCGGTATCCACTCCCCCAATTCGGCCGGTCAGGGCCCGAATCGAGGCTTGCGTGCGCGGAGGGGATCCGCGCACGCAAGCGTCGGGCTACTTCGATTCGGCGGCCGGAGCGCCCGCGGGACGACCCACGGCGCGACGACGCGGCTTGCGTTCCGGGACGATGACCGGCTCCGCGGCGAAGTCGACGACAGCCGCTGCGGGCGGCTGCTCGTTCGCCGACAGCACGAACACGGCTCCCGCGCTGTCCGGTGCGGGTGCTGCCGTCGACCGGGCTACGCGACGCCTACGAGGCGCCCGCGGTGCGGGTTCCTCGGCGGCCGGAGCCGGTTCGGACGTCTCGGGCTGTGGCGTCTCGACGACCGCGGCCGGTTCGGGCTGCGCGGTCTCGGCGACAGCGGCATCGGCAGGCGCCGAGCTCACCACTTCCTCCTCGACCTCGGCGGCCTCGGGCTCTGCCTCGCCGGCGATGACCCCGGTGAGCGGACCCTCGGTGCTCGGCTCGGTATTCGCGGCAGCGGCACCGCGACCCGATCGGCGCGACCGAGACCGTGAGCGCGACCTGGTCGGCTCGGCGGGCGCTTCCTCGACGACCTCGGTGCGCTCGTCGGTCTGCTCGTCGTCGTGATGACCTGCCATCGCGAGCACCACCGGGTGGGCCCGCTTGACCGCGATGTCCTCCTCGGCGTGTTCGGCGGCAGGCGCGGTGCCATTGGTCGCCGGTGCGGCGGTGGTGGTGGCGGGCTTGTCGCGGTCCTTGCCGCGGCGACGGCGCGAACCGCCCTCCTTCGCCCTCGGTTCTTCGACGCCCGACCCGGAATCCACCGGGTAGGAGTGCACGAGGATGCCGCGACCGTGGCAGTGCTCACAGGTGGTGGAGAACGCCTCGACCAGTCCGGTGCCCAGCTTCTTGCGGGTCATCTGGACCAGGCCCAGCGAGGTGACCTCCGATACCTGGTGGCGGGTGCGGTCGCGGCCGAGCGCCTCGGTGAGACGACGCAGCACCAGGTCACGGTTGGACTCGAGGACCATGTCGATGAAGTCGACGACGATCATGCCGCCGATATCGCGCAGCCGCATCTGGCGCACGATCTCTTCGGCCGCTTCCAGGTTGTTCTTGGTGACGGTCTCTTCGAGGTTCGACGAGCCCGAGCCGGTGAACTTGCCGGTGTTGACGTCGACGACGGTCATCGCCTCGGTGCGGTCGATCACCAGGGTGCCGCCCGAGGGCAGCCACACCTTGCGATCGAGAGCCTTGGCCAGCTGCTCGTCGATCCGGAACGTGTCGAACACGTCGACACCGTTGTTCTCGTGCCGGTTGACCCGCGGTAGCAGGTCGGGCGCCACGGTGCGGACGTAGGTCTCGACGGTGCTCCACGCGCGGTCACCCTCGATGACCAGCTTGGCGAAGTCCTCGTTGAACAGGTCGCGGATGACCTTGACCAGCATGTCGGGCTCTTCGTAGAGCGCCTTCGGTGCGTTGGTCTCCTTGGCGGCGGCCTCTTCGATGGTGCGCCAGGCGGCCTGCAGTCGCTCGACGTCGCGAGCCAGTTCGGGCTCGCTGACACCCTCGGACGCGGTCCGGATGATCACCCCGGCGTCGGACGGGACGATCTCGCGCAGAATCTCCTTGAGCCGCTTGCGCTCGGTGTCGGGCAGCTTGCGGCTGATCCCGGTGGAGGTGCCACCCGGCACGTACACCAGGAAGCGACCGGCCAGGGAGATCTGGGTGGTCAGGCGGGCGCCCTTGTGACCGACCGGGTCCTTGGACACCTGCACCAGCACCTGATCGCCGGGCTTGAGCGCCTGCTCGATCTTGCGCTCACGACCACCGAGACCGGCGGCTTCCCAGTTCACCTCACCGGCGTAGAGCACACCGTTGCGGCCGCGGCCGATGTCGATGAACGCGGCTTCCATGCTGGGCAGCACGTTCTGCACCTTGCCGAGGTAGACATTGCCCACCATCGACGCCTGACCGGAACTGGTCACGAAGTGCTCGACGAGGATGTTGTCCTCCAGGACCGCCACCTGCGTGGTGGTCTGGTGGCCCGGCGCGTGTTCGGCGGGGTCGAACGACTTCTCGCGCACGACCATCACCCGGTCGACCGCCTCGCGGCGGGCCAGGAACTCCGACTCGGTCAGGATCGGCGGACGGCGACGCCCGGCCTCCCGACCGTCACGGCGACGCTGACGCTTGGCCTCCAGGCGGGTGGAGCCCGAAATGCCCTGTACTTCGTCGGGGTTGGTCGAGCTGGAACGGCCGCGGCTCTTGTTGCGGGGCTCGCGCTCGTGCACGACAGTGTTCGGCGGATCGTCCTCGGTCGCCGCCTCGGCGTCGGCGGACTCGCCACCGACCTTGCGACGACGGCGACGACGGCGACGACGGCTCGCGCCATCGGAGGATCCGTCTTCGTCCTCGGTCTCGGCTTCGGTGTCTTCGGCCTGTTCGGCCTCGTCGGTGACCTGCTCGGCCTGCTGCTCGGCCTCGTCGGTGTCGTCGTCTTCGGTGTCGGACTCGTTGTCCTCGCCGTCGGCGGACTGCTCGCCACGGCCACGGCCACGGCCACGGCGGCCACGGCGACGGCGGCGCGGCTGGCCGTCGGCGTCGTGGTCACCGGACTGATCGGCGGACTCGTCCTCGACCTCGGCTTCGAGCTCCTCGGCCTTCGGCGCGACAGGCTCTTCGACCGGCGCAGCGGCGGGCTCTTCGGTCCGCTTGGGAGTCCGCTCGGCCCGACGGCGCTTGCGGGCTTCCTCGGCGGCGGTGGCATCCGGCGGGAGGAACAACGGCATGCCCACAGACGCGGGCGCCTCGAAGGTCACCGGCTCGGCCTGCACGGGGGTTTCGGACACCCGGTGGGTGAACAGATCGGTATGCGCGTCCTCGCGCATCGTGGCGAACACCTCGTCGGTGCGCGCGACGTGATGCGCGGAGAACAGCGACGCGGGCGCCGCTGACGTGTCGGCCGGCTGCTCGGCGACGGGTGTGGACGCGGCGCGTTTCTTCGCGCGCGTCGTGGGTGCGGGTGCGGTGGCTTCGTCGGGGGCGCCGGGTTCGGCGTCAGCGGCGGCGATCGCGTCGCGCACCGTTTCGGCGACCGAGCGGTCGACATTGGATTGAACGCTGCGCGCCTCGGCGCCCAGCTCGGCCAGTTTGGCCAGGATGCGTTTGCTGGTCACTCCCAACCGTTTGGCCAGTGCATGAACTCGAATTCGCTCCGGCAATTGATCGGCATCCTGTTGTGTTGTGTCCAGCGGCTCTTTTTCGGCCACGAAGTCTCCTCGGGCCCCCGGGCGCGTCCTTCCCCGGTACGGGAGTGACGCGGCCGACGCGGGGGCATCGTCCGTGCACCTCGTACCCGATGGTACGAGGGTCATCTGGTCTCGCCCCGCGTGTCCGGTCGCACCTTGATCGATCGTCTGGCGCGCCAACCGGTCACACGGCGCCTGGCTGTACGGCGTGGCACCGCGCTTTCGAGCGCTCATCCAGCGTGCCTGCGCGGGCAACCCCAGCAACAGGGTTGTCCGTGGCAGCGATGATCGGCATCAACCGCGGTGTCATCCGGTCATGTCCGCCGCCGCGTCACGTACCTGCGCGACAGGTCGGCGTCGAACACATCCGTAGTCAGTATCCCATACGGTTCGCGCGGGGATCGCCATCGGCGCAACTCACGCGAACTCCGCCCCGCTCACGGCTGTCGTTTCAGCGGCGGATCCAGCGAGCGAGGGTGACCCGGCCGAGCGGAGTTCGATACCGCCTGACCGGGTGTCCGACTATCTCTCTCGCGCTGGGCGAGGCGAGGCGGGTCAGGCGGGAAATTCGGGGAACCAGAGGGCGATCTCGCGCTTGGCGGACTCGGGCGAGTCGGATCCGTGGACCAGGTTGAACTGGGTCTCCAGGCCGAAGTCGCCGCGAATGGTGCCGGGCACGGCCTTCTCCACCGGGTCGGTGCCACCGGCGAGCTGACGGAACGCCGCGATCGCGCGCGGGCCTTCGAGCACGGCCGCGACGACCGGGCCGGAGGTGATGAATTCGATGAGCGAACCGAAGAAGGGCCGCTCGGCATGTTCGGCGTAGTGCTCGGCCGCGAGTTCCGCGGACACGTTCTTCAGCTCCAGCGCCTGGAAGGTGAGGCCCTTGCGCTCGATGCGCGCCAGGATCTCGCCGGTGAGGCCTCGGGAGACACCGTCCGGCTTGATGAGTACCAACGTCTGCTCAGTCACCGGGTAACCCTAGCGTCGCCCGGGTCAGTACGCCGATCGGGCCCTCGAGCCGTCAGGACTTCGTCTGGGTTCGCTGGCTGGGGAGCAAGCCTGCGTACCCGGCAACCGTCAGGGCTTCGTCTGGGTTCGCTGGCTGGGGAGTAGGCCTGCGTCCATGCGTCGCTGGACGTCCGAGCGCAGGATCAGGATGAATGCCCATACCGCGATGAACACCACCGCGATCACACCGATCGACAGGTGGATGAACGTGCCTGCGAGCAGCAACACCTGCAGACCCATGTTGAACGGGATCGCCCACGACTTGCGCTGCACACCCGCGCCCAGGATCATCAGCAGCGAGAGCACCACCAGATAGGTCCCGGACAACCAGGTGACACCGCCGCCGACATCGGCGACCACCGGCAGCGCCAGCAGGACCACGATCGCCTCGAGAACCAACGTCCCCGCCATGACCCCGCGCAACCCCTTCCAGGGATCGTTGGCGGGAGGAGGCACTTCACTCATGCTGTGTCCATTCGGCGTGCTCGGGCGGCCTCCGTGGTCACGCTCCGCTTCCTCCTCCGGCCGCTGACCGTTCACGCCGGAGCCTTTCCGAACAGGGCGCGCGCCGCACCCGCGGTGACGACCGACCCGGTGACGATCACGCCCGCACCCGAGATCACGTCGCCTTCGTCACCGGCCTGCTCGGCCAGCGCGATCGCCGACTCCAGCGCGTCGGGCAGCGTGTCGGCGGTGATCACTCGTTCATCGCCGAACCGCTGCACGGCCAGGTCGGCCAGTGTGTCCACATCCATGGCTCGCGGTGAACCGTTGCTGGTGACGACGATTTCGTCGAAGACCGGTTCGAGCGCGTCGAGAATCCCGGCCGCGTCCTTGTCGGCGAGCACCGCGACCACCCCGACCAGCTTGCGGAAGTCGAACTCGCCGGTGAGCGTCGCGGCCAGCGCCTGCGCACCCGCCGGGTTGTGGGCGGCGTCGACGAAGATGGTCGGCGCGTTGCGCATCCGTTCCATCCGCCCCGGGCTGGCTACTGTCGCGAAACCGGTGCGCACGGCCTCGATATCGAGCTGGCGATCCGCGCCGGCGCCGAAGAACGCCTCAACGGCGGCCAGCGCCAGCGACGCGTTGCGAGCCTGGTGCTCGCCGTGCAGCGGCAGGAAGATCTCGTCGTAGACACCGCCGAGTCCCTGCAGGGTCAGCAGCTGTCCGCCGACGGCGACGGCCCGTTCCAGCACCCGGAACTCCGCGCCCTCGCGCGCCACCGCGGCGTCCTCGGCGACGGCCCGGCGCAGCAGCACATCCATCACCTCGGGCTCCTGCTCGGCGATCACCGCGACGGTATCGGTCGGGATCAGCGCCTCGGGGGCGCGCTTGATGATCCCGGCCTTCTCCTTGGCGATCGACTCGAGGTCGGGACCGAGGTATTCGGTGTGGTCGAGGCCGATCGGGGTGATCACCGCGACCTGGGCGTGGATCACATTGGTGGCGTCCCAGGTGCCGCCCATGCCGGTTTCCACGACGGCCACGTCGACCGGTGCCTCGGCGAACGCGGCGTAGGCCATGCCGGTGAGCACCTCGAACTTGCTCATCGCCGGGCCGCCGGATTCGGCGGAGCGCTGGTCGATCATGCCGATATACGGCGCGAGCTCGTGATAGGTCGCCACGTAGTCGGCCGGCGAGATCGGCGCGTTGTCGATGCTGATCCGCTCGGTCGCCAGCTGCAGGTGCGGGCTGGTGATCCGGCCGGTGCGCCGGTGCAGCGCGGTGAGCAGAGCGTCGATCATCCTGGTCACCGAGGTCTTGCCGTTGGTGCCCGCGATATGGATGGCCGGATAGTTGTTCTGCGGGTTACCCAGCAGATCCATCAGGGTGGCGATCCTGGTGAGCGACGGCTCGATCTTGGTTTCGGGCCAGCGCTTGTCGAGTTCGGCCTCTACCAGGGCCATTTCGGCGAGGTCGACCGGCGACGGCCCGGTGCCGATCGGGGCCGCGTGGTAGTCGCTGCCGCCGAAGTCGGCGTCTTCGGGGTCGAGGTCACCGGGGCCCAGGTCGCTCACTTGGCGCTCAGCTCCGCCAGGCGGGCGCCGATGCGCGTGACTTCGGCCGCGGCCACCTCACGTCGCCCGGTGATCTTGTCGACGACCGGCTGCGGCGCCTTGGCCAGGAAGGCCTCGTTGCCGAGTTTGGCCGTGGTGGTGTCGAGGTCCTTCTGCGCGGCCGCGAGATCCTTTTCCAGCCTGCGGCGTTCGGCGTCGAGGTCGATCGCGCCGGAGGTGTCGAGCTGCACGGTGACGGTCGCGTTCGACAGCCGGACCTGCACCTCGGCGGTGGTGGCGAAGTCGTCGCCCGGTTCGGTGAGGCGGGCCAGGTTGGCCACCGAGTCGGCGAACCCGCCGAGCCCGGCCTCGTCGATCCCGACGAGGGTGGCCTTCACCTTCTGCTTGTCGGCCAGCCCCTGGTCGCCGCGGAACCGGCGGATCTCGGTGATCAGCCGCTGCGTATCGGCCACTCGCTGGGCGGCGACTTCGTCGGTCGCGATGCCACTGGCCTGCGGCCACGCGGCGATCACCACCGATTCGCCGCCGGTGAGCGCCTTCCACAGGGTCTCGGTGACGAACGGGATCACCGGGTGCAGCAGGCGGAGCACCGCGTCGAGCACGCTGCCGAGCACCACCGCGGTGCTCTCGGCGCGCGCGTCGGATTCGGCGAACTGCACCTTGGACAGCTCCAGGTACCAGTCGCACAGCTCGTCCCACGCGAAGTGGTAGAGCGCCTCGCAGGCCTTGCCGAATTCGTAGGCGTCGAAGGCGGTGTCGACCTCGGCGCGGACCTCGTCGAGCCGGTCGATGATCCAGCGGTCGGCGTCGGTGAGAGTCTCGCGCGGGGGCAGCTCGCCGATGCGCGCGCCGTTCATCAGCGCGAACTTGGTGGCGTTGAACAGCTTGGTGACGAAGCTGCGCGAGGCCAGCGCGTGCGCGTCGCCGACGGAGAGATCGCCGCCGGGCTGGGCGCCGCGGGCCAGGGTGAAGCGCAGTGCGTCGGCGCCGTAGGAGTTGATCCAGTCGAGCGGGTCGATGCCGTTGCCGCGCGACTTCGACATCTTCTTGCCGTGCTGGTCGCGGATCAGTCCGTGCAGGAACACATCCTGGAAGGGCACCTGCTCGCGTCCGCTCTTCCCGGCGGTGAGCACCGGGTCGTCGCTGACGTACATGCCGAACATCATCATCCTGGCGACCCAGAAGAAAATGATGTCGTAGCCGGTGACGAGCGCGCTGGTGGGATAGAACTTCGCCAGCTCGGGGGTGGCGTCGGGCCAGCCCATCGTGGAGAACGGCCACAGGCCCGAGGAGAACCAGGTGTCGAGCACATCGGGGTCCTGCACCCAGCCCTCTGGCGCTTCCTCGCCGGGGCCCAGGCACACCATCTCGCCCTCGGGGCCGTACCAGATCGGGATGCGGTGTCCCCACCACAGCTGACGCGAGATGCACCAGTCGTGCATGTTGTCGACCCAGTCGAACCAGCGCGGTTCCTGGCTGGCCGGGTGGATCTTCACATCGCCTTCACGCACGGCGTCCCCGGCGGCCTTGGCCAGGGTGTCGACCTTGACCCACCACTGCATCGACAGGCGCGGCTCGACCGGCTCGCCGGAGCGCTCCGAGTGACCGACCTGGTGCTTGTAGGGGAACTTGCGGCCGACGATGCGACCTTCGGCCTCGAGCCGCTCGCGGATCTTGACGCGGGCCTCGAAACGGTCCATGCCGTCGAATTCGGTGCCGCTGTCGGCGATCCGGCCCGTCTTGTCCATGATCGTCGGCATCGGCAGACCGTGGCGCAGGCCGAGTTCGAAGTCGTTGGGGTCGTGTGCCGGGGTGATCTTCACTGCGCCGGAACCGAATTCGGGGTCGACGTAGTCGTCGGCGACGATCGGGATCTGGCGGCCGGTGATCGGGTGGTAGAGCGTGGTGCCGATCAACGCCTGGTAGCGCTCGTCGTCGGGGTGCACCGCCACCGCGGTGTCGCCGAGCATCGTCTCCACGCGGGTGGTGGCAACGACGACGTGCGGTTCGTCGTCGTTCAGCGAACCGAATCGCATGCTCACGAGCTCGCCGTCGACCTCCTTGTGGTCCACCTCGAGGTCGGAGATACCGGTCTGCAGCACCGGCGACCAGTTCACCAGTCGCTCCGCGCGGTAGATCAGCCCCGAGTCGTAGAGCCGCTTGAAGATCGTCTGCACCGCGCGCGAGAGACCGTCGTCCATGGTGAAGCGGTCGCGGCTCCAGTCGACGCCGTCACCGAGGCGACGCATCTGCCCCTGGATCTGCCCGCCGGACTCGCGCTTCCAGTCCCACACCTTGTCGATGAACAGCTCACGCCCGAAGTCCTCCTTGGACTTCCCGTCGACGGCGAGCTGCTTCTCCACCACCGTCTGCGTCGCGATACCGGCGTGGTCCATGCCCGGCAGCCACAGCACCTCGTAGCCCTGCATCCGCTTGCGGCGCGTGAGCAGGTCCATGATCGTGTGGTCGAGCGCGTGGCCCATGTGCAGGGTGCCGGTGACGTTCGGCGGCGGCAGCACGATCGAGTACGGCGGCTTGTCCGAGGAGGCGTCGGCGGCGAAGTACCCGGCGCTTACCCAGCCCTCGTACAGGTCGGCCTCTACCTCGCTGGGGTTCCAGCTCTTGGGCAGGGCATCGGCACGATTACGCGAGTTGTCAGGGGCTGCGCTGGTCACGTCCCAATCCTAAGGGGAGGCGGCAACCAGCTTTTTCCCGCCTACCCCAGCACAAAAAAAGACGGAATCTTCGGTGGATGAGGGACACCGAAGACTCCGTCTACACCAGTGATCCTACCGGCGATCAACCCCACCGAGCAGAATCCATATGGAATTCTCAGCTTCGCCTCGCGCTGGTCGGCAAGGCCTGTGACGCGCCATGACGACACGCGGAAACCCTTGTGCCCCAGGCCTCGAACCCGAATATCCGGGTAACCCCGGATTGCCGTTTTGTCCCTTTTACCGGACCCTGGAGAAGGTGACGCCCCCGCTCGATTCCTCGTCCCCCGTTCCCGCATCGGCGCCGAGGATCATCACCCCGACCGCACTGGTCGACCTCCGCGCGAGCGAGGTCGAGGAACTGCGCTACCCGAACACCACCGTCCTGGTCTTCGCCGGTGTGCCGGGCGCGGGAAAGTCCACCGCGTTACACCGCTTCTTCGGCGCGGGCCCCGACGCCGAACATCCGGTGCGCACCGCGTCCGGCGCCCTGGTTCTCGACTCGAACCACACTCGCAACCGCCTGCGCCATCGCTTGGGCTGGGCGCCGTACTCGCTGTGGCGCCCACTGGTCCACCTCGCGCACTATCGTGCGATCCGCGACGCACTGCGCGAGGGTGCCGGACCGGTCGCCATCCACGACTGCGCGACCTTCCGCTGGAGCAGGCGCCTGATCACCCGCTGGGCCGCGCGGAGTCAGCGCGAACTACACATGGTGCTCATCGACGTTCCCGCGGAGCAGGCCAGATCCGGTCAGATCAGTCGAGGCAGAAGCGTCAACAGCATCGCCTTCACCGCGCACTGCCGCCGCTGGGAAACGATGATGGGCTCCCTCGGAGCCCGCGACACCACCTACGCGCCGGACCCGGAGACGCGACCGCTGTCATCGACCTCGGTGGTGATCATCGACCGTCCGACGCTGCACGCGGTGTCGCGCATCGCCTTCGACCCGGCCTGATCGAGGCGCGCTCACGGCACCAGCACGCTCAGCGCCCCCGGCATCGCCTGCACCGTCACCGGCAACATCCCCGCGGGCTCACCGTCGGCCGTCGCGTACCCGCCCTCGGCGCTGACCGTGATCCGCCGGGCCCGATAGCGCTTCGTTGCGGGATGGTCGATCCGCTTGCCCGCCGACAACGCGGGCAACAGCCGCGCCATCTCCAGCCGCGACACCGCACCGACCACCGTGATGTCGAGGTAGCCGTCGTCGGCGAGTGCTTCCGGACACACCAGCATCCCGCCGCCGTAGGTGCGGGTGTTGCCGATGGGTGCCATCACCGCGTCGGTCAGGATCACCACGTGCGAGTCGGGTGGATTGTCGAGCGCACCGGGCGCGAGGCCCGACATCTCGATCCGGAACGGCAGTGTGTAGCCCCGCATGAGCTCGGCCACAGCGGCCGCGGTGTAGCGCAGGGGGCCGCGTGGGTAGCGCATCTTGTTGGCGCGCAGGGTGACTCGCGCGTCGAACCCGGTGCCGACCACGGTCGCGAACCAGGTGGGGGTGGCATCCGGCGATTCGATCCGCCCCAGATCGATGGTCCGGGCTCGACCGCCGAGCACGATCTCGACGGCGGCCAGTGGGTCACCGGTCGGTATGCCGAATTCGCGCGCCAGGTCGTTGCCGGTGCCCGCGGGCACCAGCCCGAGCGGTACTCCGCTGTGCGCGACAGCGGCCAGCAGCACGTTCATCAGCCCGTCACCGCCGACGCAGATCACCGCATCCGGCCGGTCCTCGCCCGCGATCAGCGTCCTGACCTGCGTCACCGACTCGTCCGCACTCGGCGCGCGCACCTCGACCACGTCGACATCGCGGGCCAGCAGTTCGGCCAGTACCGCCTCGGCGACACCGTCGCCACGGCCCGACCCGGAATGCGGGTTCGTGACAACTACTACGCGCCGCACCGAATGTTGGTTCACGGCACCAGCTTCCCAGGGTTGAGCACGCCGGTGGGGTCGAGTTCGCGCTTCACCGCACGCAACACCCGAACCCCCAGGTCACCGATTTCGGCGCCCATCCACGGACGGTGGTCGGCGCCGACGGCGTGGTGGTGGGTGATGGTGCCGCCCGCGGCGACCATCGCGTCGCTCGCGGCGGATTTGGCGATGCGCCACTGCGCGATCGGATCGTCGAGCTGCTTGGTGACCACGGTGAAGTACAGCGACGCCCCGGTCGGGTAGGTGTGCGAAATGTGGCACATGACCAGCGCGGGCGTGCCCTGCGCCCCGAGCGCGTCCATCAGCGCGCCGGTGACCTTCACCTTGAGATTGCCCAGGTTGGCCCAGCTGGTGGCGGTTTCGAGGGTCTCGCACAGCACGCCGACATCGAGCAGCGCGTCGCGCATGTAGGGCGCGGCGAAGCGGCCGTGCTCCCACTGCTGCGCGGGTGCCTCGCCGAGCGCGGTGCCGCCCGCGGCGGCGAGCAGGTCACTCGCCTCGACAGATCGGGCGGCGACGTGGGCCTTACTGCCCTCGAAGGTGGTGATGGCGAGGCAGCCCGAGACCGGGTTGCCGCCGACATCGGCGGAGCGGGCCAGGTTCAGGCCCGTTTCGGCTTCGTCGGACAACCGCATCACCGTCGGCGCGGCACCGGCCTGCACCACACTGCGCAGCGCGGCTGCGCCGGTGGCGAAGTCGGGGAACGACCAGGCTTGGTAGCCAACGGTTTCCGGCACGGGGTGCACCCGCAAGGTGACCGAGGTGATGATGCCGAGCGCGCCCTCGGACCCGACGAACAACTCGCGCAGGTCGGGTCCGGCCGCCGACGCGGGGGCGCGACCGAGGTCGAGGGTGCCCTGCGGGGTCGCGATCACCAGGCGTTCGACCATGTCGTCGAACCGGCCGTAGCCCGCCGACGCCTGACCCGACGACCTGGTCGCGGCGAACCCGCCGATGCTGGCGAATTCGAAACTCTGCGGAAAGTGCCCGAGCGAGAGCCCGTGCGCGCCGAGCAGCTCCTCGGCCTGCGGGCCGGTGAGCCCGGCGCCGAGGGTGGCGGTGCCGCTGGCCGGATCGACCTCGGTGAGTGTGTCGAGCCTGCGCAGATCGAGCGCGATCACAGTGGCGAACTGGCCGCGCACCGGATCGACGCCACCGACCACGCTGGTTCCGCCGCCGAACGGGACTACGGCGATGCCGTGTTCGGCGCAGTACTTCAGCAGCGCGAGAACCTGGGGGTGATCGGCGGGGAAGACAACGGCGTCGGGGGCGTCCTGCGGGGTGCTCGCGCGACGGCGCAGCAGGTCGGGGGTGCTCTTGCCGCCCGCGTGCCGGAGCCGGTCGATGTCGGCGGTGGTGAGATGTTCGTCACCGACGATCCCGGCCAGACCGGACCGATCGGCGGCGGTGAGCGTGGTGGGGATCAGCGGCACATCGTGCTCGTCACGGCGCGCGACCGGCTCACCCGAGATCCCGAAAACCTGCGCGAGCAGGCCACGGATCTGGGCTGACAGCGGCTGGTGACCGGCGGCGACGCCCCAGGCGTCCCACACCATGTTCGGTGCCACGGTGGCAGACCCCGATTGTTCGCGTTGCGTCTCGACCATGCGTTACATAATGACATATAGTGTCAAGCAGTAACCAACGACATGTCCCAGAGTCGGCATCCACACCGCTGTCGGATGTCACTACCGAACATTCGCGACCGCGACCCTGCTGGTCCGCTCGATACCCTTGGGCGGTTCCAGCCCGACCATGGCGCCGCACCACGGCGCCACCGAACACACCGGCGGTGAAGCACGATGATCGACCTCGCGACCCACGCTGACCAGCTTTCGCCCACCGACGTGGCGATTCTCGATGCCACGCGGGCCTGCGTCGTCGATTTCGGTGTTCGCCGAACCACGCTCACCGAGGTGGCGCGGCGGGCAGGTGTGAGCAGGCCGACGGTCTACCGCCGCTGGCCCGACACCGGGTCGCTGATCGCCGAGCTGCTGGTCCGTGAACTGCGCACGATCGTCGCCGAGACTGTGCCCGACACCGGCCTCGGCCGGGATCGGCTGGTCCACGGCATCGTGGCGGGTGCGGCGGCGATCAGGTCGAACGCGGTGTTCGCCAAGATCTTCCGCACCGACACCGACCTGATGCTCACTTATGTGTTCGGCCGGCTGGGCCGCAATCAGCGCACGCTGATCGGGCTGTTCGCGACCGTGATCGAGCTCGGCCACGAAGACGGGTCGATCCGGGCGGGTAATGCCGAGCACATGGCCACCATGCTGCTGCTCATCACCCAGTCGGCGGTGCAGTCGGCGGGCACGGTGGAGTCATTGCTGGCCGGTGCGGAGTTCGATGCCGAATTGTCCAGGGCTGTCGAGGGTTATCTGCTCCCGCTACCCGACAAGGACTGTGATGACTCCTGACTCCCCCTCTTCCAGTGCCCTGAACGCGGCGCGACGCACCGCCGACCTCACCGCGCTCGGCGAGAATCCCGAGGTCGATCTGGTGGTGATCGGCGGCGGTGTGACCGGGGCCGGCGTCGCCCTCGACGCCGCCGCGCGCGGGCTGCGCACAATCCTGGTGGAGCGCAACGACTTCGCGTTCGGCACCAGCCGCTGGAGTTCGAAGCTGGTACACGGTGGGCTGCGGTATCTGGCGAGCGGACGGGTGGGGATCGCGCACGAGAGCGCGGTCGAACGCGGCATCATGTTGCGCACCACCGCACCGCATCTGGTGCGCCCGTTCCCTCAGCTCGTGCCGTTGCTGCCCGGCATCAAAATGGGCCAGAGTTCGCTCATCCGTGCGGGTTTCGCCGCCGGTGACGCGCTGCGGATCGCGGCGCGTACCTCCGTCGATACGTTGCCGCGCTCGCGCCGGGTGGCCGCCGCCGAGGCATTGCGCTTGGCGCCGACCGTGCGACGAGACGGGCTGCGCGGTGGGTTGCAGGCGTGGGACGGTCAGCTCGTCGATGACGCCCGTTTGGTAGTCGCATTGGCTCGCACCGCGGCCGGGGCGGGCGCGACGGTCCTCACCCGCATGGAAGCCGTTGCGGCAACCGGCGATTCGGTCCAGCTGCGCGACACTCTCACCGGCGAGACCTTGGCGGTCCGAGCACGCGCGGTCGTGAACGCGACCGGCGTGTGGGCGGGCGAGGTCGACCACAGCATCGAGCTGCGGCCCAGCCGCGGCACTCACCTCGTCTTCGACGCCGCGGCCTTCGGTGGGCTCAGCGCCGCGCTGACGGTGCCGGTGCCGGGCAGCATCAGCCGGTTCGTCTTCGCGTTGCCCGCCGCGCACGGCCGTGTCTACCTCGGCCTCACCGACGAGGACGCACCGGGCCCGATCCCCGACGAGCCCCAGCCCACCGAGGCCGAGATCGACTTCCTGCTCGACACCATCAACACCGCCCTGCGCGAACCGTTGACCCGCTCCGACATCCGCGGCAAGTTCGCCGGCCTGCGCCCGCTGCTCAAAACCGCCGATGACAGCACCGCCGACATCTCCCGTGAACACGCGGTCCTCACCGCCCCCGACGGCCTGATCACCGTCGTCGGCGGCAAGCTCACCACCTACCGTCAGATGGCCCAGGACGCCGTCGACGCGGCGGTGGCCCGGTCGGCACTCACCGCCGCCCCCTGCCGCACCACCCACCTCCCCCTCATCGGCGCGGTCGCCGGTGCCGCCCGCGACCGCATCGACGCCCCACCGGTCCTCATCGAGCGCTACGGCAGCGAAGCGAGCCAGATCGTCTCCGCATGGCTCGCCGACCCCACCCTCGCGGAACCGGTCGCCCCCGGAATCGACGTCACCGCAGCCGAATTCGACTTCGCCATCACCCACGAGGCCGCCCTCACCATCGACGACCTCCTCGACCGCCGCACCCGCATCGGTCTGGTCGACACCGACCGCGAAGCCGCCACCCCCGCCGCTGAAGCGGCCTTCGCCAGACACGCCGCGATCACCAACTGAGCCCGCAGCTCAGCGGCTGGTGGCGGCCGGCTTGCGCGCCGCCAGATCAGCCCGGAACCGCCGAGCCGGGCGGGTACTCATCGAGGCCCGCTCGGCACGCGGCGTATGCCAGCCGATAACGGCCGTGTGCGGAGCTATGGGGCAGTCCGGCCACCGCCGGTCAGTCGAATCTCCACTTCGCGAGCTCGGCGCGCATGGACGCGCGTGGCCATGCGTCGAGGCCATGCGCCACTTCGGTGGCACGGATCGCGCGCAGGCCCGGCGGTTCGGCTGCCGCAGGAAGGTAGACGAAGCCGAGGCGTTCGTAGTACGGGCCGTTCCACGGAACCTGGGTGAACGTGGTGAGCGTGATCTCTTGTAAGCCACGGTCGTTCGCCCAGCGCACCGCGTGATCGATGAGCCGCTTGCCGATCCGCGCGCCCGCGTACGCCGGGTCGACGGAGACCTGGTCGATGTGTGGCTGCTCGTCGACCAGGCCGAGAACCAGGTAGCCGATCGGGTGATCGCGGTCGTCGGGCCAGACCCATGCGCGACCCTCGACAACGAAGGCGCGCAACACTTCCCACGGTGGTGGCTCATCGTCGGCAACGGCGATCATCCCCACCTCGGCGAACGGTGCGCCCGCCCGCCGCTCGATCTCCTGCAGCGCCGCGATCTCCGCCTCACGCGCAAGGCGCACAGGTCCACCGACCACCGGGCGCCGGACGGGCCGTTGTGCGGAATCCACGCCGGTCGCCCCACCGGTCATCGGCGAGCCGACAGCTCCCGGCTCGCCGGCGCCCGACAAGACCGAGCTGAGTTCCGCCGGCTGATCGCCCCCGCTCATCGCGCACCCACCGGGGTGGCGACGATTCCGTTGAGCAGGGCCCGCAGGGCCCAGCGGGCACGGGCGGCACCGTCGCCGTCGCGCAGGTGCGTCTGCCACGCGGTCATCGTCGGGAATCGAGCGGGCAGGTCGGCCAGGCGCCGGGAGACGTCGGCGCGGTACGCCGCGCCCCCCGCACCGGAATTCTCGGCGGCCTCGGCGGCGATGTGGAGGTAGATCAGGTCGACGGCCCAGGTGGCGGTCGCGGGGTCGAGACCACCTTCGCTCAGCAGGCACAGCAACTGTTCGATCAGGCCGAGGGCGTGTTCGGTGGTCGGGAACCGGCCGAAGGCGACGAGCGCGAGACCGTCGTGGCGGCCGAGGGCGTCGATCGAGGTCTCGACCAGCTGGGTCACCCGCGTGCGCCAGTCACCGTCGGCGGGGACCGGAACCTGGGACAGGACGTGATCGAGCATGCCTGTCAGCAGGTCGTCGCGATTGGCGACGTAGACATACAGCGACGCGGCGCCGGTGTCGAGTTCCTTCGCGACCCGGCGCATGGTGAGCGCGGCCGAGCCGTCGGTGTCGAGGACGCGCAAGCCGGTCTCGATGACGAGGTCCCGGCTCAAGGGGACTTTCGCCGGTCGGGCCCGGCGACTGACGGGTGCGGCGTTCATGCGCCGATCCTACGCGGCCGACGAACATCGTTTGGCACGAACGCCGTTCGAAGTTCGCCTTCGGACGCTATCCCCGAGCGTCGGGCAACTATGCTGACGCGGAGACCTCGGTCGCGGTCTGCCGCACAGCGGGTCGGCCGAGGCGGCGGTGAAGACCAGTCCGACAAGGAGGCGTTGATGCACGCGCATTCGTCCACCGTGGCCATCGTGCCGGGGACCGGAATCGTCGCCAGATTCGGCGATGTCGTCGTCTATCTGGCCGGGGAGACGCCGTCGACCGACCGGTTACTCGGAGCGGTGGAAACCGTCGCCAACAGCACGGCAGCGAGCGCGCCCGGTGCGGCATTGGCGCAGCGTCTGGCGGGTGTGGTGTTCGGCGGAGCTTCTGCCCCACCGCCTTTCGGTGTGCTCGCCCCGACCGCCGACGGGATGCTGATCCTGCTGCGCGGCGCGGTGATCGCCGAGATCTCCGGCGCGGAGGGCAACCGCCGCCTGGCCGGCGACCGGGCCTTCACCTGGGTCGACGAGATCATCCGCGAACCGGTCCGCCGAATCGCGGTCGGCGCCGAGATGGCCGATCCAACCAGCGCCAATCCGCGCACCGACCTACGCGCGGGCATCGTCACCGGCAACGGTTTCGTCCTCAACCTGGGCCGTCGCCGTAATCCACCGCCCCGCCGGGTCGAATCCGTCGACGAACCCGCGCCGACCGAGGCCACCGGTTTCCAAGCCTTGCGCCCACCGACCGCGCGACCCACCGACACCAGCGACGCGCTCCCGGCCACCGCCGGATTCCCGGCACCCGACCAACCCGCGACCTCGGGTTTCCAGCCCGACGCGGGCCGACCCGACAGCGAGACGGTGAGCACCGGCAGCCGACCGAGAACCGGCGACGTCGTCAGCACCGGGCCGAGCAACTCCGACGGTGTCACCGTGAGCACCGGCCCGCGCAACTCCCCCGCCGCCAACGCGCCCCGCGCGTGGTCTCGAGCACTCGATGCCGCCGAGCGCGGCGAACCGGTCGCGTTGAGCAAAGGCACAGCGCCCCACAGCAGTTCGCGCGGCGCCCTGGTCACCGAAGACGGGCTCAGCTACCCACTTGACCGGCCTTACGTCCTCGGCCGCAACCCCTCGGGTGAAGAATCGGTACGCGCTTCCGCGGCGACGCCGATACTGATCGAGCGCGATCGGCTCGTCTCGCGGGTCCATGCCTTCGTCGCCCCCGACCGTGGCAAGGTGTTCGTCCGCGAGGCCCCCGCGACCTCCGGAACCTTCTTCGCCGCACCCGACAGCGAACGCTGGTCACGCGTGGGCACCCTCCCGATCGAGTTGCAACCGGGATGGCGCCTGCGGATCAACGACTTCCTGCTGACCTACTGCGTGTAATCACCTACTGCGTATCACTCACAGACCATCCCGACGCCCGTGCATCCAGCTCCACGGGCGTCGGATCGCGAATCGGCTCAGGCCTCGAGGGCGTCGAGCAGTGCCGCGCGCTGGCGAGCACCGAGGCCGCCGATGCGGCGATCCTCGGGAATCTCGGCCTGATCCATCAGCTTGGCAGCCTTGACCGGGCCAACGCCCGGCAGTGCCTTGATCACGGCAGCGACCTTGGTCTTTTTCACCAAGTCGTCGCTGTCGGCTTTCTTGAGCAGATCGGCGACGGTGACCTTGCCCTCCTTCACCTTGCCGATCAGTTCCGAGCGCGCCTTGCGCACGGCAGCCGCTTTGGCCAACGCCTCGGTGCGCTGTTCGGCGGTCATCGTAGGCAGTGCCATGTCTCCTCCGCTTCCACTCGTCACTCGAACATCTGATTGACGGACCGAGTAAACAGCACGAAATCGGCAGCACCAGTCCGACACACCGCGAGGATACGCCGATGAGTTTTGCTTGCCGAACCCGTCGTATTCAGTGAAGGGCCTCCCAAGACAGACCAAACGGACGAAATGACAAGCGGTCAAGGCCCGCGTAACACCCCGATGACCAGCAGCGACACATCATCAGAAGCACTTTTGCGGGATCAAGGTTCAACGGCGAACCACGGAGGATCAACGAAGCTCCTCGGCCCGGGCGCGACCCGTTCTCGAACGGTCGTCACCGTCTCCCGCATCGCTGCATCGACAGCTACACAGTTGTGCGCCAGACATTTTCAGCGCCCGCGGGTCGAGCTAATTCGGGCCCGCGGGTGTGCTACCCCCGCTCGATGCGCAACAATGACGCGACCCGGCGAACCCTTTTGCTACCTGGAGTTGCGATGCGCGAGGAACACCCGCTCGATCACGAGGTCACCGCTCTGCCTGTGCGGGTGGAACGGGCCAGGCGTCGCATCGCCTATCAGTCCGATCCGGCACTGACCGACGCGCTGTCCGAAGACGAGTTGCGCGCCGAGCGCGAACTCGCCGAGAAGATCCGTACCTACGAGCGCGACCAGCGCTGGAAGCACATCAAGGCCGCCTCCTCACACGCCGACCGCTTGCGTGACACCACCGCGGAGCTCGAGCGCGCCGAGATGTCGGACCTGATGCTGGCCCGCAAGGCCATCGCCGCGCAACGTCGTGAGTCCAACCCGCGCGCCCGCCTCGCCTCGCTCTATCAGCACCGCACCTGGTCGCTGCGGGCGCTGGCAGGCGTGGTGATCACGGGCATGCTGTGGTCGGCGGTGAACGTCCAGCACAACATCGCTCCCGGTGGACCGAGCGATCCGCTCTACTGGGCCAGCTTCGGCCTGGAGGCGATGATCAGCGTGTGCCTGATCATCATCATGATCGGCACCACGCGGGTGGCCGAGTGGGGCGTGATGGGCAACCGCAACCAGGTGCTGATCGCCGAGCTGTTCCTGCTCACGCTGACCATCGCCCTCAACACCTATCCGCACTTGAGCCAGCAGCACTGGTACGACGCCGCTGTGCACGCGGTGGCCCCGGTGATGATCGGTGTCGCACTGCTCATCCACAACGCCGCCAGTGCCCGCTACAGCACCGCGATCGTCCGTGCCAGCGCGGAGATCCCGGCAGACGACGGCGACGATCTCCTGGCCGCGCCGAGCCTGGGGAACCCCGCCGTCAACTAACGGCCACCCGCACACAGCGAAGGGCCCCTCGGATCAGATCCGAAGGGGCCCTTTGCCGTTGGTTTGTTAGGCCGACTTCTCGCGACGCTCGGGCCGCTGCGCCTTGCGCGGCACGATCGTCGGGAGGACGTTGTCGACCACGGTGTCGGCGTTCACGACCACCTTGGCGACGTCGTCACGGCCCGGGATGTCGTACATCACCGGCAGCAGGACTTCCTCCATGATGGCGCGCAGGCCACGGGCACCGGTGCCGCGCAGGATGGCTTGATCGGCGATCGCTTCGAGGGCGTCGGTGGTGAACTCGAGATCGACGCCGTCCATCTCGAACAGCCGAACGTACTGCTTGACCAGTGCGTTCTTCGGCTCCGAGAGAATGGTGACCAGCGATTCCTTGTCCAGGTTCGTCACCGAGGCGACGATGGGCAGGCGGCCGATGAACTCGGGGATCAGACCGAACTTGATCAGATCCTCCGGCATCACGTCGGCGAAGTGGTCGTCGGTGTCGACCTCGGCCTTGGAGCGCACCTCGGCGCCGAAGCCGATGCCGCGGTGACCGGTGCGGTCGGAGATGATCTTCTCCAGGCCCGCGAAGGCGCCCGCCACGATGAACAGCACGTTGGTGGTGTCGATCTGGATGAACTCCTGGTGCGGGTGCTTGCGACCGCCCTGCGGCGGCACACTCGCCTGGGTGCCCTCCAGGATCTTCAGCAGCGCCTGCTGCACACCCTCACCGGAGACATCGCGGGTGATCGACGGGTTCTCGCTCTTGCGGGCGATCTTGTCGACCTCGTCGATGTAGATGATGCCGGTCTCGGCGCGCTTGACGTCGTAGTCGGCGGCCTGGATCAGCTTCAGCAGGATGTTCTCGACATCCTCGCCGACATAGCCTGCCTCGGTGAGCGCGGTGGCGTCGGCGATGGCGAACGGGACGTTCAGCATCTTGGCCAGGGTCTGCGCGAGGTAGGTCTTACCGCAACCGGTGGGGCCGAGCATCAGGATGTTCGACTTCATCAGCTCGACGGCCTCACCGCGGCTGTCGCGGCCCTTGTCGCCCGCCTGGATGCGCTTGTAGTGGTTGTAGACCGCGACGGCGAGGGTCCGCTTGGCGGTGTCCTGGCCGATCACGTAGTTCTCGAGGAAATCTCGGATCTCCGAAGGCTTGGGCAGCTCGTCGAGCTTCACTTCGCTCGACTCGGCCAGCTCTTCTTCGATGATCTCGTTGCACAGGTCGATGCACTCGTCGCAGATATAAACCCCGGGGCCCGCGATGAGCTTTTTGACCTGCTTCTGGCTCTTTCCGCAGAACGAGCACTTCAGCAGATCGCCGCCGTCTCCGATGCGCGCCATCTCGTAGGTCCCTACTTCCTTGTCCGAGTGCGACCGTCGTCCCCCGATTGGGCCGGAAATACGTCTCGGTGCCGTCAATCAGAGCAATGGTCCCTGAGTCGACCGTACCTGTTGTGCGCGAGACAGGTCGACAACTCGCGCATGTTCGATGTGAAGGGTTGTGCGGGTTCTCACCATTGTGGGCCAAGCCCGGTGAAAAAACCGGGCCCGCCGCCCAGATCAGGACAGCGGGCCCGGGCGTGTCACTTCTGTCCGCTGAGCTTGCGGTAGTCGAAGACCTGATCGATGATGCCGTAATCCTTGGCTTCCTCGGCGGTCAGGATCTTGTCGCGATCGGTGTCCTTGCGGACCTGCTCCTCGGGCTTGCCGGTGTGGCGCGAGATGGTGACTTCCATCAGGCGACGCATCCGCTCGATCTCGGCCGCGGCGATCTCGAGGTCGGACACCTGACCCTGCACACCGCCGGAGGACGGCTGGTGGATCAGGATGCGCGCGTTGGGCAGTGCGGCACGCTTGCCGGGGGCACCGGCGGCCAGCAGCACCGCGGCGGCCGAAGCGGCCTGACCCAGGCAGACCGTGACCACGTCGGGGCGCACGTACTGCATGGTGTCGTAGATCGCCATCAGCGCGGTGAACGAGCCACCGGGTGAGTTGATGTACATGGTGATGTCGCGGTCGGGGTCCTGGGACTCCAGCACCAGCAGCTGCGCCATGATGTCGTTGGCCGAGACGTCGTCGACCTGGTTACCCAGGAAGATGATGCGCTCCTCGAACAGCTTGTTGTACGGGTCGGAGGTCTTGACGCCGAACGAAGTCTGCTCGGTGAACTGCGGCAGGATGTAGCGCGACTGCGGCAGGCCGGCAGCGGAGCCGCCGTGGCCGGCGCGCGGGTCGAAGAGGTTGGCCATCTTTATCTCCAAGCTTGTCTCGAGTGAGGGGGGACGGCGGCGGTTACTTCGCCTGGCTCGCGTGGGCGACCACATGGTCGATGAAGCCGTATTCCAGGGCTTCCTTCGCCGTGAACCAACGGTCGCGGTCCGCGTCCTCGGTCACCTGCTCCACCGACTTGCCGGTGTGCAGCGACTGCAGTTCGTTGAGCTCACGCTTGGTGTGGGCGAACTGCTCGGCCATGATCGCGATATCGGCCGCCGAACCACCGATGCCCGCCGAGGGCTGGTGCATCATGATCCGGGTGTGCGGCAGCGCGAAACGCTTGCCCTTGGTTCCCGCGGTCAGCAGGAACTGCCCCATCGACGCCGCCAGGCCCATGCCATAGGTGGCGATGTCGCACTCGGCGAACTGCATCGTGTCGTAGATGGCCATGCCCGCGGTCACCGAGCCACCGGGCGAGTTGATGTAGAGCGCGATGTCCTTCGTCGCGTCCTCGGCCGAGAGCAGCAGGATCTGCGCGCAGATCTTGTTCGCGATCTCATCGTCGACCTGGGTGCCCAGGAAGATGATGCGCTCGCGAAGCAGCCGTTCGTATACGGAATCACTGAGGTTGAGTCCAGCGGTAGCGGCTGTCATGACCCCTGCCTGGTTGATCGTCACGGATACCTGCCTTCTCTTCTCACCGATTGCTACGGCCATACGAATACGGTTCGTCGTCACAAACACTAACGAAGGAGGGCGGCACCGAACTCCCGGCACCGCCCCTATTCGCTCACAGCGCAATCAAATCACGCCGCCGAAACCTACTCGGCAGCGGCTTCGTCCAGCTCGATTTCAGCGGATTCCGCAGGGTCACCGAACATTTCGGTGGTGTCGACCACGTTGCCGTCGGAGTCGGTGACCTTCACCTGACCGACAACTCCGGCAAGGGCCTTGCCGCGTCGCACGTCGGCGAAGACCGCACCGAGCTGACCCGCCTGCTGCACCTGCTGGATGAACTGCTCGGGCGACATGCCGTAACGCTGTGCCTGGAACAGGATTCGCTCGGTCAGCTCCTGCTGGCCGACCTGGGTGTTCTCGGCCTCGGCGATGGCGTCGAGCAGCAGCTGGGTCTTCACCGACTTCTCGGCAGCTTCCTGGGTGTCCTTGTCGAACTCCTCGCGGGAGGAGCCCTGCGCCTCGAGCGCCTCGGCCAGCTTGGCCTCGTCGTGGTCGAAGCCGTGCACGGCGTCGTGGACCACGGCGTCGACCTCGGCCTTGACGACGGCCTCGGGCAGCGGGACCTCAACGGTCCCGAGCAGGGTGTCGAGCACCTTGTCGCGGATCGAACCGGCCTGCTCGACCTTCTTGACGCGCTCGACGCGGCCCTTCAGGTCTTCCTTGAGCTCGTCGATGGTGTCGAACTCGCTGGCCAGCTGGGCGAACTCGTCGTCGGCCTCGGGCAGCTCGCGCTCCTTGACCGACTGCACGGCCACGGTGATCAGGGCTTCCTTGCCTGCGTGGTCGCCCGCGACCAGGGTGGAGGTGAACTCGGCGGACTCGCCGGCCTTCAGGCCGATGACGGCCTCGTCGAGGCCCTCGATCAGCTGACCCGAACCGACCTCGTGCGACAGGCCGGTGGTGGCCGCCTCGGGGACGTCCTCGCCATCGACGGTGGCCGACAGGTCGATCGACACGAAGTCGCCATCGGCCACGGCACGCTCGACACCGGTGAGGGTGCCGAAGCGCTGACGCAGCGAGGTGAGCTGCTCCTCGATGTCGTCGTCACCGATGGTGAAGGAATCGACAGTCACCTCGATGCCCGAGTAATCGGGCAGGGCGATCTCGGGGCGCACGTCGACCTCGGCGGTGAACGCCAGCTCTTCGCCGTCTTCGATCTTGGTGATCTCGATCTCCGGCTGGCCGATGACCTTGACCTCAGCGGTCTGGATCGCCTCGGCGTACTTGTTCGGCAGCGCGTCGTTGACGACCTGCTCGAGCACGGCGCCACGGCCGACACGGGTCTCGATCAGCTTGGCCGGAGCCTTGCCGGGACGGAAGCCGGGGATCTTGACCTGCTGTGCCAGCGCCTTGTAGGCCTTGTCGAAGTCGGGCTTCAGCTCCTCGAAGGGCACCTCGACGTTGATCCGGACCCGGGTCGGGCTCAGCTGCTCGACGGTGCTCTTCACGGACATACTCCTTGGTTCGTAGTTCATGGTGGTGTCCCCGCATGGGGAAACGCGCCCTGAGTAGGAGCGGCGCATGCATCCCGACCAGGGTAGTTGACCGCCTGCGCGGTCGCGCAATCGGCGGTTGGTTGTGGGCCTGTCCAGTACCGCGCTAGCGGCCGACCTGCACCGCGTCGGTCACGAAGACCAGCGTCTCGTTCGGCGCGACGCCGTTGCCGCCTTCGCCGTAGCCGAGGTTCGGCGGCACGATCAGCAGCCTGCGCGTGCCCTGCTGCACGCCGATCAGACCCTCGTCCCAGCCCTGGATGACCTGGCCCGCGCCGAGGGTCAGCCCGAACGGCTTGCCGCGCTGGAAGGAGCTGTCGAGTACCTGCTTGTCCGACCAGGTGACCAGCTCGTAGTTCATGGTCAGCGGCTGCCCGGCCACCGCGCCGGG
This sequence comes from Nocardia sp. NPDC059195, assembly GCF_042754695.1. Taxonomy (NCBI): domain Bacteria; kingdom Bacillati; phylum Actinomycetota; class Actinomycetes; order Mycobacteriales; family Nocardiaceae; genus Nocardia; species Nocardia sp. NPDC059195. The sequence goes on from NZ_JBHZBG010000004.1 coordinate 318,574, forward strand.
CCCGCTACCGACCACCAGGTCCTTGACGATCAAGGTCTTGGGGGCATCGCAGGTGTCGGGGATGGTGATCTTGGGCGCCTCGCCGAAGCCACCGCTGACTTTCACGTCGTCGGCAGTGCATTCGAGGCCCGTGCTCGCGGGGTTCCCGCCGGCCGCGCTCGAGCTCGGCGAACTGCTCGAGTCCGTGTCGGAGCCGCAGGCCGCTGTGGCGATCGCGGCGGCCGCGACGAGTCCGATTCCGATGATCCTGCCGAGAGAATGCATGGCCCGCACAGTAATCGACCGCCGTCGCCTGGTCGGGAACCGGCACGACGGTAGGCACCGCGGTGTGTTTCTCCACCGGGTGTCGATCGGCGCCCGTGCAGTCCCCGCGGCCCCACAGGGAACGCAGTTGCGGCGCGGGCCCGCCCTGCACGACGATGAAAGGGATATGACCGAACCCCGCCGCACCGACCTCCTCCCCCGCGACCGCCGCGATCTGACCGGACCGTTCGATGTGATCGGCGATGTCCACGGTTGCCGCAGCGAACTGGAGACCCTGCTCGGCGAGCTCGGCTATGCCGTGGACCGCGACGACCGCGGCCGCCCGATCGGTGCCACCCACCCCGGCGGTCGCACCGCGGTCTTCGTCGGCGACCTCGTCGACCGAGGCCCCGACACCCCCGGCGTGCTCCGCCTGGTGATGGGGATGATGGCGGCGAAAACCGCCCTGTGTGTCACCGGCAACCACGACCACAAGCTGATGCGCGCCCTCGACGGCCGCAACGTCCGCATCGCGCACGGCCTCGAGCAGTCGCTGTCCCAACTGGCCGACGAGGACCTCGAATTCCGGACCGCCGCACACGCTTTCCTGCGCGAGCTACCGAGCCATTACCTCCTTGACCGCGGCAGGCTCGTCGTGGCACACGCCGGTCTGCCCGAAAGTCTGCACGGCAGCACCTCCGGCCGAGCTCGCTCCTTCGCCCTCTACGGCGCCCCCACCGGCGAACTCGACCAGCACGGCTACCCCATCCGCTACGACTGGGCCCAGGACTACCGAGGCACGCCAACTGTGCTCTACGGCCACACCCCGGTCCCCGCCCTCACCTGGGTCAACAACACCCTTTGTCTCGATACCGGCGCCGTCTTCGGCGGCACCCTCTCGGCCCTGCGCTACCCCGAGCTGACCACGATCTCGGTTCCCGCCGAACAGATCTGGAGCGAACGCGCCGGCATCACCCCGACCGCCTGATGGGTGCCGGTTGGCGGATCGTCGCCGAATCGTCAACGCCGAACCTGGGTATGACGTGCGGATTCCCGCCCGGATAGGCCTACCATCAGCAGCGGACGACCCGACTCATCGACGAGGAGAGGTTCATGCGCCGTACATTTCTCGCACTGTCCGTACTCGCTCCGCTCATGGTCACCGGTGTCGCGAGCGCAGATCCGGCGCCGCAGGGAACATTGACGGCATGGGCGTTCACCGGACGGGAACCGATTCCGGTGAATCGGGCCGATATCGAGGTGACGCCGTGTGATGCGAAACAGGTGGTCGCCACGCTGGTCAGCGGGGCCGACGGGCGCGCCACGGTGGCGCTGCCGGTGGGCTGTTACGAGGCGAAGGTAGTGACCGTGCCCGGCGGCTGCGGGTTGGCCGTCACCGAGCCGGTGCGGGTCACCGTGGCGGCGGGCACCGAGACCCGGGCGGACTTCCGGTTCGGCTGCGCCTGAGGCGACATTCAGTCCTTCGGGCCACCGGCCACGTAGATGACCTGACCCGACACGAAGCCTGCGCCTTCGCTCACGAAGAACGAGGCGGTGTTGGCGATGTCGTCGGGCGTGCCGACCCGGTTGACCGGGATCTGCGCCGCGGCAGCCGCTTTGAACGCCTCGAAGTCGGCACCGACGCGGGCAGCCGTCGCGGCGGTCATCTCGGTCTCGATGAAGCCAGGGGCGATCGCGTTGGCGGTGACGCCGAACTTGCCGAGTTCGAAGGCGAGGGTCTTGGTGAAGCCCTGCATGCCCGCCTTGGCCGCGGAGTAGTTGGCCTGGCCGCGGTTACCGAGCGCCGAGGTGCTCGACAGGTTGACGATGCGCCCGAACTTCGCCTCGACCATGTACTTCTGCACGGCGCGGGTCATCAGGAAGGCACCGCGCAGGTGCACGTTCATGACGGTGTCCCAATCGTCGACCGACATCTTGAACAGCAGGTTGTCGCGCAGCACGCCCGCATTGTTGACCAGGATCGTCGGCGCGCCGAGTTCGACGGCGATCCGGTCCACCGCGGCCGCGACCGCCGCTTCGTCGGAAACATCGGCGCCGACGGCAAGCGCGGCGCCGCCCGCGCCCTCGATGGCGGCGACGGTGCCGGCACAGGCGGCTTCGTCGAGGTCGAGCACGGCGACAGCATTGCCGTCGGCGGCGAGCTTGATGGCGACGGCAGCACCGATTCCGCGTGCGGCACCGGTGACGATCGCGACCCTGGAGTCAGAAGACATGAGCGCCACTCTATCGCGCCCCGAATCGAAAAAAGCCCCTGGTCCGGGGCTGGATTCGAGTGATGGTCGGGGTGACAGGATTTGAACCTGCGACCCTCCGCTCCCAAAGCGGATGCGCTACCAAGCTGCGCTACACCCCGATACCTCACCGGCGAGAACACCGTTGAGGCAATACATGTTTGAGCGGGTGACGGGAATCGAACCCGCACCATCAGCTTGGAAGGCTGAGGTTCTACCATTGAACTACACCCGCAGGCATACGACATCGATGGGATCGCCACGATGTCGTGTGCGCCATGACTGTACCGAACGCCGCGCGATAAATGCCAATCCGGCCCCTGCCTGCCCGATTGATGCGCCTCGGCCGCCGGTGTACCCGAACTCCCCACGCGACCAACCGTCGCTATGCCCGATTAGGGCCTAAGGACCCTAGCCCCGAAACATCCTCCCGGCGACGATGGTTGGTGCGCTCACGGGGACCGGCGCCAGCTCCACCGGGGGATTAAACAGGAGAATTTTCCTAAAAAACCTGGCACGTGGGCGGCGAGTAGGCCACCATGAGAGTGCGCGTGACGGCTATTGCCACATCGTCACGACTCGCATCCCGTGCCAGGAGGGACCCATGGCGACGCAACGTCCACCGCCCAGCGGAGGGCATCACGCTGCATGTTTCTGGCTCCCGAAATTTTTTCGGGAAATGTGTAACGCCGGAGACGCTGCAGCGATGTCATAGCCGATCGCCATTCGCGAGAGACCAGAGAACGCGTTCTAGAACGTGACTTTTCGGTCTCGGGTGGCTTGCTAGGATCCTTTTTGCCGGACGGGGGTATCTGGAAAGGGGGCGGTGAGCGTGTGCCGAACTCGGTGGACCCAACCGCGTAGCAGTGCGAATGATCGAGGTGGCAAGACCGTCGCCACCTACCGCCGGTGATATCGATGACCCACATCGAGCCACCGGTAGCCGCGATGGCCCGCGCCTGGGCCCGCGCGGTATGCGCCGAACCGGGCTCGTCCACGGCGCCGCACCAGCTGGAGCCGGTGCTCGTCGACATCGTCGAGCGGCTGCTGCACCTGGCTCGGACCGAACCGTTCCCGGTACCACAGGCGCGCAAGCTCGGCGCGCGATTGGCCGAGGCGCCCTTCGAACGCACCAGAATGCTGGCCCATGCCAGTCGCTGGCTGCTCGGTTTCCCCTCGGGGGTCCCGGGTTCGCTGGTGGCGACCCGCTGGCCGTTGGTGGCCAGCCAGGCCATCGACAGCTACGCACAGGCACTCCAGGAACGCGCTCTGGCGCAACAGGAACAGAACATCTCGGCGAAAGTGTCACTGCGCGTTCAGGAGATCGCCGCGCTGCAGCACCGCTTGCGCCACGAGGCGACCCACGACGCACTCACCGATCTGGCGAACCGCACACTGCTGCAAGAACGGGTACGCGCGTTCGCCGCCGACCCGAGCCGCGGCGTCGGTGTGCTGGTGGTGGACCTGGACCGCTTCAAACAGATCAACGACGGCTACGGACACGCGATCGGCGACGAGGTACTGGTCGAACTGGCCAACCGCTTGCGTGAGGTGTGCCCGCCCGACACGGTGATCTGCCGATACGGCGGCGACGAGTTCGTGGTCGCGGCGAACCCGCGCCGCGACACCCTCGGCGAGCTGGCACACCGCGTGGTCGCCGCACTGCGCGACCCGGTGTGGTCGAGCGCGGGCCCCGTGCCGGTTTCGGCCAGCGTGGGCACCGCTTTTTGCCCACCGGGAAAGACGTGCGATTTCACCGACCTGTTGCGTCGCGCCGACCGCGCGATGTACTCGGCGAAATCGGCGGGCGGGCGGCGTTTCGCGCTCGCTGAATCGGGCGACCCCGAACTGGGAACGGCGGTCGCCGGCTGAGTCGGATCGCGAAGCCTGCACTTCGCGGTCCGGCTCAGCCGACTCAGCCCGATGTTGTTGACATGTTCTTGGCACAGTACGAACGGGACACGCTCGTATTCGAAGAACGACGCGACCCGATAGCGGCTCGCGAGACGGCCATCCGGTAGCGGACGCGCACTCAGTGTTCGAGATAGCCGGCCGCAGCGTTCCCGGTGTTGCCGACGTCTACGGCAGACCGATCCTCGGCGGTGTCGCATCGGCGTACCACGACGATCAGCGGCGCGCACTGAGCGACGCCGCCGAGACGAAAAATGGTGCGGTGCAGGCGGAGCGCTCGCCTCATGTCACGTGCGTTCGGCCTGACGCCATCCGAGCCACGAATCCACACCAGGCCCGTCAGGAGCTGACCGGCGGTCGCGCCGAAGACGCTCGGCAGCACCGTAGAGTTCGCCACCAGCATGACCACCAGGAAGATCATGGACCCGAGCATCACCGGGGCCTGATCATCCATGTCGAGGATCCCCTCGTGCCCGACGAGAAGCACAACAGCCGCGAACGCGACCATGAGCACGACGTAGGGAAGCACGATGTCGGCGACATTGGCCGCCACGTTGCGTAACTTGCGCGGTGACGGATAGCGCGGATCACCTTCGGCGCCATGATATTCCGACGCGAGTTGTGTCATCCGACCATGCTCGCATACCGGCGAATCCCTCCGGCGGCTGTCAGCGGGGCTGGCAGGTGGGGCACCAGAAGAGGTTTCGGGCTTCCATGACCTTGTGCGCGATGGGGGTCGCGCAGACTCGGCAGGGTTCGCCCTGGCGGCGGTAGACGTAGGTGCGGGGGCGGTCTTTGCTGTAGGACGGTGCGCCGGTGTCGTGTTCGGGGCGGACCACGTGCATGCGGCCGGTGGTGACGCCGATCGGCATGAGATCTACCAGGTCGGCCCAGAGGGCGTCCCATTCGGGGGCGGTGATCGAGGTGCCGGGGCGGAAGGGTGAGATGCCGTGGCGGAACAGGACTTCCGCGCGGTAGACGTTGCCGACGCCGGCGATCAGGGCCTGGTCCATCAGCAGTGCGCCGATTGCCCTGCGGGAGCGGCGGATTCGCGTGCCCGCTCGTTCGTGGTCGGCGTCGGCGCGTAACGGGTCGGCGCCGAGGCGCGCGGTGAGTGCGTCCACTTCGGGCGGCATCAGCACTTCACACGCCGTCGGCCCGCGCAGATCGGTGCCGAAATCCGTTGCGGCACCGAGCATGCGCATCCGCACCTGCCCGACCGGCGCCGCCATCGGCAACTCGACCTCGCTGAAGGTGCCGTACAACCCGAGATGCACATGCACCGTCAGCCCGGACGCATAGTGATGCAGCAGATGCTTTCCGTAGGCCTCGGCCCGCTCGAACACCTGCCCGTCCACCAGCGCGGCACCCTCGACGAACCGGCCCTGTGGACTCGAAACCCGCACCACCCCACCGGAGAACCGCTGCTGATGCAGCGCGGCGATCCGGTGGAGGGTATGTCCTTCGGGCACTACTCAGTAGGCGGGGACCGCGGGGGCTTCGCCGGACTTCTCGTAGTCGGCCAGGATGTCGATGCGACGCTGGTGGCGCGGCTCTTCCGACCAGGCCTGCGCGAGGAACGCGTCGACGATGGCCAGCGCTTCCTCGGTGGAGTGCATGCGGCCGCCGATGCCGATCAGCTGGGCGTTGTTGTGTTCGCGGGCCAGCTTGGCGGTTTCGACGCTCCAGGCCAGGGCGCAGCGGGCGCCGGGGACCTTGTTGGCGGCGATCTGCTCGCCGTTGCCGCTGCCGCCGAAGACCAGGCCGAGTGAGCCGGGGTCGGCGACGGTGCGGCGCGCCGCCTCGATGCAGAAGGCGGGGTAGTCGTCGAGAGCGTCGTATTCGAGGGCGCCACAATCGACGACCTCGTGTCCGGCCTCCTGCAGATGGGCCTTGACGTGATTCTTCAGTTCGAAACCGGCATGGTCGGCACCCAGGTAAACGCGCATGGCTGCGATTGTCGCAGGCCCGCTTAGAGTCGTTTCATGCACCCGCACGAACCGCATTCCCCGCATTCGGCAGGTTCCCCGCCGGAGCACACCGCCCAGCAGCCCGACCGAACACCGTCGCTGGACAAGAACACTGCGCCACCGTCGCCGTGGGACCGACCCGATCCACGGACCGGCGGTTTCCCCGCGCAGAGCAGCCACGCGCAGCCGCCGACCGGCCCGTACCCACCCGTCGCCCCCGGCTATTACCCGCCGAGCGGTCCGCCCGCACCGCCGCAGCACCGGCCGCGCGGGCTGATGCCGTGGGATCGCCCGGCCCGGCATCCGTGGGAGATCCCGCTGCTGATCGTGGTCATCATGATCACCGCGGTCGCCTACCTGCTGGCGCTGCTGCTCATGACGGTCGAACTGTTCACCGATCCCGTCGTCGACGAGAAGGGTGTGGAGCAAACCAGTTCGATCGTCACCAGTCCGTATGTGCTGCTGCTGTTGTTCGCGCCGGTGCTGCTGTGGGCCGGTCGTGGCCTGAACCTCGCGGCCCAGCGCGTGAACGGCGTGAAGATGTCGCCCACCCAGTTCCCCGAGGGGTTCCGGATGGTGCAGGAAGCGGCGGCACGATTCGGGATGCACAAGGCACCGGACGCGTATGTGATCCTGGGCAACGGCCAGATCAACGCCTTCGCCTCCGGGCACGGGTTCCGCCGGTTCGTCGTGGTCTACAGCGACCTGTTCGAGATCGGCGGCGCCGCACGCGAACCGGACGGGCTCGCGTTCATCATCGGCCATGAAGTCGGCCATATCGCCGCGGGTCACGTGTCGTATTGGCGCCAGCTCGGCATGTTCGTGGCACCGTGGTTGCCGCTGATCGGGTCGTCGCTGATCCGCGCCCAGGAGTACACCGCCGACAATCACGGCTTCTGCTTCCGGCCGCCCGGCGCGGCCACCGCGATGGCGACTCTCGCCGCGGGCAAGTACCTCAATACCGATGTCGGTGTCGACGAGATGGCCGATCGGGCCGTGCTCGAGCGGGGCGGTTTCGTCTGGCTGGTCAACGCCATGGCCAGTCACCCGGTGCTCACCTGGCGGATGTGGGCGCTGCGTGATCGCAGCAGGCCCGGTCCGATGTTCTGGCGCCCGAGCGCACCGCGGCCCGGCATGATCCCGCCGCAAGGCGGTTATCCGCTGAATTCGGCGCCGCCCGCCCTGCCGCCGAAGCCGGTCTGATCGGGCGGGGGCGCCGATACCAGTGCCCCCGCCCGCACGATCAGTCGAAGACCGGGTCCTCGGTACGGGTGCGCTTGAGCTCGAAGAAGTGCGGGTACGAGGCCAGCGCGACCACGCCGTCCCACACCCGGCCCGCGTCCTCGCCGCGCGGGATACGCGAGAGCACCGGACCGAAGAACGCGGTCCCGTTCACGTGGATGGTCGGTGTGCCCACATCGGGCCCGACCTTGTCCATGCCCGCGTGATGGCTCGCCCGCAGCGCCTCGTCGTAGTCGGTGCTGGTGGCGGCCTGCGCGAGTTCGGCGGGCAGGTTCAGCTCGGCGAGCGCGTCGGCGACGATCGCGGCGAAGGTCTCCTGCAGCGTCTCGCGCTCGTACTCGGCCCGGCGGTCGTGGACCCGGGTGCCCATCGCGGTGTACAGCGGCGACAGGATCTCGTCCCCGTACTTCTGACCCGCGGCGGTGACCACCCGAACCGGGGCCCACGCGGCGGCCATCATGTCGACATACTGCTCCGGCAGGTCGTCGTTGCCCTCGTTGAGCACCGACAGACTCATCACGTGGAAGCGCGCCTCGATATCGCGCACCTTCTCGACTTCCAGGATCCACCGGGAGGTGATCCAGCACCACGGGCACAGCGGGTCGAACCAGAAATCGGCGACATCCTTGGTGGCCTGCTCGCTCACGATAGGTTCCTCTCGGGTCAGCGGCGGCGGGTCGGGTCGCCCCACCGACTGGTGCAACCGCATCACCCCCTGAATCGTTCCCGTCGGCGAAAACGCGCACTAAGCTCGGGTTGCGAGGAGTCCGGGTCGTCCGCGAGAAGGGGTCCGTTCATGAGCTCGAATCAGCATTTCGTCGTTATCGGTGGAGGTCTGGGCGGCGCGAAAATCGCCGAAGCCCTGCGCGCCAACGATTTCGACGGTCACGTCACTCTGCTGGCCGCCGAAGAAGAGCTACCGTACGAGCGGCCGCCACTGTCCAAACAGCATCTGGCGGGCACCCAGCAACTGCCCGATTTCACCGTCGACTCGGCCGCCTGGTACCGCGATCACCACGTCGACCTGCGGCTGGGCACCACCGCGACCGCGTTCGATCCGGTCGCCAAGACCGTGACGCTGCCCGACGGTTCCACGCTCGACTACGACAAGCTGGCCCTGGCCACCGGTTCACGAGCCCGCACGCTCGACATTCCCGGCGCCGATGCCCCGAACGTCTACACCCTGCGCACCATCGGCGATTCGAACGCGCTGCTCGAGATACTGCGCACGGATCGCCGCCTGGTCATCATCGGGGCGGGGTGGATCGGTCTCGAGGTCGCCGCGCAGGCCAGGGCCAAGGGTGTCGAGGTAACGGTGATCGAGACGGCCGAGCTGCCGCTTTTCGGTGTACTCGGCCCGGAGATGGGCAGCTTCTACGCCGATCTGCATCGCGCGCACGGCGTGGACCTGCGCACGAGCACCTCCGTCGACGCGATCCTCACCGACGAGGGCGAGGCGACCGGCGTGCAGCTCGGCGACGGCACTGTCGTCCCGGCGCAGGCGGTGCTGGTGGCGGTGGGCGCGCAGCCCAATATCGAGGCGGCGACCGCGGCCGGCCTGTCGGTCGACGGTGGCGTGCTGGTGGACGCGGCGCTGCGCACCAGCAACCCCGATGTGGTCGCGGTGGGCGACATCGCTGAGGCGGCGCATCCCCTGTTGCACCGGTTGGTCCGTGTCGAGCACTGGGCGACCGCGTTGAATCAGCCTGCCGTCGCCGCCAAGACCATGCTGGGCAAAGTCGCTGTCTACGACCGGCTTCCGTACTTCTTCAGCGACCAGTACGACGTCGGAATGGAGTACACCGGCTACGTCGGGCGCGGCGACGATGTGCGGGTAGTGGTGCGTGGCGACCTCGGCAAACAGGAGTTCGTCGCGTTCTGGCTCGACGAGCAGAACAAGGTGCGAGCGGGAATGAACGTCAACGTCTGGGATGTGACCGAGCGGATCAAGGAGCTGGTCCTGTCGGAGGTACCCGTCGACCCCGACCGGCTGACGGACACGAACATCCCATTGTGACCCAGTTCACAGCAATGATTGTGTCGAAGACCGCTCGTCGGCTCCGACCAACCGTCGAACGCGCCACAAGGGCGCCGCGAGCAGGAGCCGAACCATGAAATTCATGCTGGTCAAGACCTATTCCGAGACCGCTTACTGCGACCTGCCGCTACCGGAGTGGGCACCCGAGGACATCGCCGCCCACATCGACTTCCAGCGAGCACTGGGTGAACAGCTCGCCGCCGCGGGCGAGCTCGTCGACGCACAGGGCCTGGCCGCACCCGATCAGGCGATGATCGTGTGCTCCGACGGCCGCTCGGCGCCGGTCGTGACGGACGGACCTTTCCCGGAGACCAAGGAGTTCCTGGCCGGTTTCTGGGTGGTCGATGTCGATTCGGTCGAGCGCGCGGTCGAGATCGCCGCGCAGGCCTCCGCGGCGCCCGGTCCCGGCGGCAAGCCGATCGGTGAATACATCGAGGTGCGTCAGATCATGAGCGCGCCCGACGTCGCGTGACCGAGACGCTACCGCGCATCGAGGACCTGCTGCGTGAACTGTCGCCGCAGTTCCTCGGCGTATTGGTCCGCCGCTTCGGCGATTTCGACCTCGCCGAGGACTCGGTGCAGGACGCTCTGCTCGCGGCATCGACCCAGTGGAACAGCGAAGGGCTGCCGGACAATCCGCGTGGCTGGCTGATCCAGGTCGCGCAGCGGCGGATGGCCGACGCGGTGCGGGCCGAAGTGGCGCGGCGACGCCGGGAGACAACGGTGTCCGTGCGGGATGTGCCCGCCGAGGCGGTGGACCGCGATGACACCCTCGATATGTATTTCCTGTGCTGCCATCCCGACTTGCCGCCCGCCGGGGCCGTTGCCCTGACGCTGCGGGCGGTCGGTGGCCTGAGTACCGCCGAGATCGCCGCTGCCTTCCTCGTACCGGAATCGACTATGGGGCAACGTATCTCGCGGGCCAAGAAGCGCCTCGCCGAATCGGATCGGCCGTTCGCCGACGGCGCGCACGACAGCGCACGGGTGAGTGCGGTGCTGGCTGTGCTGTACGTGATCTTCACCGAGGGGCACACCAGCAGTTCCGGAGCGGGATTGCGGCGCGGGGATCTGTCGGCCGAGGCGATCCGGCTCACCCGCGCCCTGCGCGCCCTGCTACCCGAAAACACCGAGGTCACCGGCCTTCTCGCGCTGATGCTGCTCACCGATGCCCGCCGCGCGGCCCGCTCCGGACCACACGGCGAATTGATACCCCTGCCCGAACAGGACCGGTCACGGTGGGACCGCCGCCAGATCACCGAGGGCCTGCGCCTACTCACCGCGATCATGCCCACCGGACTGACGGGGACGTACCAGATGCAGGCCGCCATCGCGGGACTGCACGCCGAGGCCCCGCGCCACGAAGACACCAATTGGTCGCGAATACTGGTGCTCTACACCATGATCGAGCGTCTGACCCCCAACCCGATGATCACCCTCAACCGTGCCGTCGCCACCGCGATGGTGCACGGTCCGGCCGCTGGGCTGGCGGTAGCCGACAGCGTCGCCGAACCACTGTCGCGCTCGCATCGCCTCGCAGCCGTCCGCGGGCACCTCCATGAGATGGCTGGTGAGCAGACCGCGGCTATCGCCGAATATCGCCGCGCCGCAACGCAAACGGCCAGCGTGCCGGAACGCGACTACCTGGTGCTGCGCGCCGCTCGCCTGCGCGTCGGCGACGCGAAGTGAAGCCCGCACCTGGCAGACTCGCTCCGATGACGGACGTTTTCAGCGCGGGCGTGCTGGTGTACCGCCGAGCCGAGGCCGGGATCGAAGTGCTGCTCGGCCACATGGGTGGGCCGCTGTGGGCCAAGAAAGACGCTTCGGCGTGGTCGATTCCCAAGGGCGAGTATGTGTCCGAGGAGGAGTCCGCGCGCGACGCCGCCCGGCGCGAATTCACCGAGGAGCTCGGGTTGCCCGCGCCCGAGGGCGAGTGGATCGAGCTCGGCGAGGTGCGTTATCGCAGCGGGACCAAGCGCAAGTACCTCACCGTGTGGGCGGTCGAGGGCGATCTCGACCCAGCCGACGTCGTGCCGGGAACATTCGAGATGGAATGGCCGCCGCGGTCGGGGCGGCTCGCGGAGTTTCCCGAGATCGACCGGGCTGCCTGGTTCGACCCCGCCACCGCGGCGGAAAAGCTCGGCAAAGGCCAGCGGCCCTTCCTCACCCGCCTCACCGATCAGCTGCGCTGATCGGAGTAGATTTCAGCTATGCCCAGCGACCTGCAGCTGAAGATCATGAATACCCTCCACCGCACGCTGCTCACGGTGACCGGCGGCCGCGTCGGCAACTCGTTCCTCGGGATGTCGTCCCTGCAACTCACCACGATCGGCCGCAAATCCGGCGATCCGCACAAGGTCATGCTGACCGCACCGGTCATCGACGGCGACACCATCGTCGTCGTCGCCTCCCGCGGCGGCGACCCCACCCACCCGGCTTGGTTCCTGAACCTGCGCGACAACCCGAACGTCGAGGTGTCGTTGCGTAACGGTCCCGAGCGCCCGATGACAGCTCACGTCGCGAGCCCCGACGAACGCGCGGCACTGTGGCCTCGGGTCATCGCGTCCTACAAGGGGTACGCCGACTACCAGACCAAGACCACCCGCGAGATCCCCTTGGTCCTGCTCGAACCGAGGAACTGACCCACCCGCCGAGGGCATGTCGCGAGCTCTGGCATGGCGGACACGATGCGTTTACACCAGCGCTGCCCGGAACTCGGTGGGACTGGTCCCGCGTAGTCGTTTGAAGGCCGCGCTGAAGCCGAAGGCATCGGAGTAGCCGACGGTGGTCGCTACCTGGGCGACGCTGCGGGCGGGGTCGGCCAGCAGTTCTTCGGCTTCGGCCATGCGCCATTCGGTGAGGTAGGCCAGCGGCGGTTCGCCCATCACTTCGCTGAAGCGCCGAGCGAACAGGGCGCGCGAGACCGCCGCCTCGGTGGCCAGGCTCGCCACGGTCCAGCGGTGGAACGGCCGGTCGTGGATGGCGGTGAGCGCCGGGCCGACGATCGGGTCGGCCATCCCCCGATACCAGGCGGGCGCGCAATGCTGCTGTTCGGCGAGCCATGAGCGCAGCGTGCAGACCAGCGCCCAGTCCAGCAGCCGGTCCATCAGCGCCTGCGCACCCGCGCTGATCCGGACTGCGTCGGCGGCGGATTGTTCCAGCCACAAGCACATTTCAGGGTCCTCGTGGACCACCATCACCTGCGGTAGCGCTCGCAACAGCCGTTCGTGGCGTCGCCCCGCCGCCCGATAGGCGCCGACGAGCAGCGAAGTCTCCTCCGGCACACCAGTTGTCGATGGCGTGACGATCAATTCCGATGTCGCGCAACTGGTGTCGGTGGGACCGAAACCGTCCGGCACGAAACAGGACAGCTCGTAGCGCTCGTGCGGCCGGTCGAGCGCGGCGGGGGTGTCGGCCAGGTGGAAGGGTTCACCCGCCTGCACGAGCGCGGTGTCACCGGCGACCAGACTCGTGCGTGATCCGTCGGCGAGCACCAGTGTGCCGCCGCCACGCAGCACCGTCACCATGATCAGGGGTGCACGGTCGGCGAAACGAATCGTCCACGGTGGGCGCAGCACGGCATGAGCCACGACCGATCCTTCGGCACGAATGCCGCTCAGCAACGAACTCAACGGGTCCACCCCATCAGCGTAGACGAATTCCTATCGACTGGAGATGATCACCCATAGATCGTCCACACGATCCGCGATTGACTCTAGGGACCGGGCCGACCAGCCCGCACCCGATCGAACAGGAGCTCACCGTGACCCAGTCCGCCGCCACCACGACTGCCACCGCCGAACTGACCACCACGGGTCCAACCGAGGCGGTGCCCACTGGTGACAGCTCCGCACCGACCGCGCTCGTGGTTCTCGGCCACCATCGCGCCGACTCACTTTCTGCCCATGTCGCCGACCGTGCCGTCGGCCGCCTCACCACCGCCGGGTACGCGATCGATTTCCTTGATCTGCAGGCCGAGAATTTCGACCCGCGGATGACCGTGGCCGACCAGCCCGAGTGGGGCAATCGCGACAAGGTCTACTCCCCTACCGCCGAGGCGCACATGCGGCGGATGCTGGCCGCCGATGTCGTGGTGGTGGTGTTCCCGGTCTATTGGCAGAGCGTGCCCGCCCTGCTCAAAGGCTGGATCGATGCCGTGTGGAACTACGGTTTCGCCTACGGCCGCAGCAAGCCGCGCCTGGCGGGCAAGCGCATCCTGTGGCTCGGATTGGCCGGAGCGACAGCCGATGACGCGATCATGCCTGGCATGCAGCAGCTGCTGGAGGCCCAGCTCAACGAGGGCCTGGCCTACTATAGCGGGTTCGCGGACTCGCGGGTCGGCCTGCTTCCCGACGCCGAGGAGCAGCCCCAAAGTCTCGACGCCGAAGGCAATCTCGTGATCGGCGAGGCGATCAGCGGGGACGCGCGGACCACCCACTACGCCGCCTTCGACGCGAAAGCCGAAGCCTTCGTCGACGCCCTGCTGGCCGCCGATCTGGTCAACGCCTGAGCCCCGGGATCCCGACTTCGACAACGCCGTCGACGCGCAGTGACCCACCTCGGTCACTGCGTGTCGGGTCGACTGCGGGCTCGGGACTCGTAGTCCGGCGAAATCGACCAATCGGCCGCCACCCAGTCAGATAACTGATTCCGGACCGCCGTTGTGGGCGATTACGCCGGTCGAGCACACCGACCGGTCACAGGCCGGCGAGACCGCCGCGCAGGACCGCGTAGAGCTCTGTGGGGTTGCCGGATTCAGCGGCGGACTTGTCGATCAGGTCGATGGCGGCGGCGGTGAAATCGTCACTTTGCGGTTGCACGTAGTCCGCCGGGTTGTCGATGCCAGGTGCGTACCCCTCGAGCAAGGTCCCCATCGCCTGCAGGAAGGGCACCATCAACTCGGCCAGGCGCGCGGCCGAGCCGCCGGTGGAGCGGACCATTGCGCCGCCCTGGCGGAACGCGGCGAACATGGCGTACATGCCACCGAGGATCGAAACGTCGTACATGGCGGCAGCGCCGAGATCCTCACCGACGAATTCGGCGCGACCGAACAACTCCAGCACCGCGCGGAATCGCTCGAACCCGGCGGCTGCACCGCTGTAGAGAACGAAAGCCGCAGGCCCGCCGATCATTTCGGGCACCGCCATGATGCCGCCGTCGACCAGCTCGACCGCCTCGTCCGCAGCCCAGCGACCCAGCGAGCGCGCCTGCTCCGGCGAAGTGGTGGTCAGGTTGACCACCACCTTCCCGCGCACCTGTGCCACGGCGGGCTCGATGTGTTCACGCACCGCGGCATCGTCGAGCACGCACAGGATCACCAGATCCGCCGCCGCCATCGCCTCGGCGGAGTTCGCCGCGACCTTCGCGCCATCGGCCACCAGCGCCTCGGCCCGCGCTGGGGTGCGGTTCCATACCGTCACGTCATGGCCGCCCGCCAGCAGCGCCTTCGCCAGCGCGGTGCCCATCGCGCCGAGTCCGATCACCGAAACACGCTGTGCTGCAGTCTGGTCGGTCATTGCTCTCCTTGTTCCGAAGCTCTTCGCTGCCGCTCGGCAACGCCCTCCTAGAATCGCCGGTTGCGCTACACTCGACAAGTACCGACTATTAAGTGCAATACCTACCAAAAAGTAAGTAAGGCGGCCATGAAGCAGCGAGAGCGCCCGTATTCCTGCGGTATCGATGCCGCCCTGGACATCGTCGGCGGCAAGTGGAAAGCGCTGATCCTGTGGGCCCTGTCCACCGGAACCCAACGCTTCGGCGACCTGAAACGCCTGGTCCCCGGCGTAACCGAGAAGATGCTGATCCAGCAGCTGCGCGAACTCGAGCACGACGGCATCATCAACCGCGAGGTCTACGCGCAGGTACCCCCGAAGGTCGAGTACTCACTCACCGAACGCGGACTCTCACTCAACGCGGCCCTCACCACGCTCGGCGCCTGGGGCCGCGAGAACATGAATCACATCTGCACCGTCAAGGGCGTAGACGCACCCGTGCACTGACGCGACAAGGTGTTACTGCACCCACTTCTGGCCGGTGATGCGCTCGTAGGCCTCTTCGTACTTGCGGCGGGTGCCTTCGACGACGTCGGCGGGGATCTCGGGGCCCGGGTATTCCTTGTTCCAGCCGGTGGAGGTCGACCAGTCGCGCACGAACTGCTTGTCGAAGGAACCCTGGGCGCGGCCCGGCTCCCACTCGTCGGCAGGCCAGAAGCGCGAGGAGTCGGAGGTCAGTACCTCGTCTCCGAGGGTGAGAACATCACCGTCCCAACCGAATTCGACCTTCGTGTCGGCCACGATCACGCCCGCCGTCGCCGCGTGCTCGGCCCCGCGCGAGTAGATCTCGAGGGTCAGATCGCGCAGCTTCTCCGCGACCTCACGTCCCTCCTGGTTCACCACGTCAGCGAAACTGATCGCCTCGTCGTGCCCCTCGGAAGCCTTCGTCGACGGCGTGAAGATCGGCTCGGGCAGCTTGTCGCCATCGCGCAAGCCCGCGGGCAGCGCGATCCCCGACACGGTCCCCGACCGCTGGTACTCCTTGAGTCCCGACCCGGTCAGATACCCACGCGCGATGCACTCGACAGCCAGCATCTTCAACGGCTTGACCCGAATCCCACGCCCGGCGAACTCCGCGGGCACATCGGTCGCCGAGACCACGTGATTCGGGATCCCGGTGAAGTACTCGAACCACCAGTTCGACAGCTGCGTCAGCAGCGCGCCCTTGTCCGGAATCGGCGTCGGCAGCACCACGTCGTAGACCGAAACCCGGTCCGACGCGACGAGCAGCAGGGTGTCGCCGTCCTCGTAGAGGTCACGAACTTTCCCGGCGTGCACATGCTTCAACGTCGAGCCTCCGAATCTCCGGTGCGGTACCTGCGGGTTTCCCCGAACTCTACCGGCCCACCCGTGGCCGGTATCAGGCCTGGTCATCGGTAGGCGAAACCGGTCACATTCCGCACAGGACCGGTCGTGGGATCACTGACCCGCGCCAGCACGGGTGCAGGTCGGCGACGTCGACCCACATCGTCGCCGGAAACCCGTGGGCGGGCACCGACGGCAGGTGGCATTGTGGACGCCGAACTACCGTGCCGTGTTCGTCGAGGAACGAAGGAGATCAATGTCCGCCCCGAATCTCACCCGCGACCAGGCGGTCGAACGCGCGGCCGTGGTGGCCGTGCAGAACTACCGGATCGAACTCGACCTCACCGATCAGCCACGCGGTGCGGGGTCCGAGGTGTCGGACACCTTCGGGTCGACGACCACTGTCAGCTTCACCGCCACCGCTGGTGCGAGCACCTACATCGATCTGGTGGCGTCGCGGGTGCGGTCGGCGGTGCTCAACGGGGTCGCGCTCGATGTGAGCGCCTATGACGAGTCGACCGGAATCGCGTTGCCGGGGCTGGCCGAGAACAACGAGTTGGTTGTCGAGGCCGATTGCGAGTACTCACATACCGGCGAGGGTCTGCACCGGTTCGTCGATCCGACCGACGACAATGTGTACCTGTACTCGCAGTTCGAGACCGCTGATGCCAAGCGGATGTTCGCCTGCTTCGATCAGCCCGATCTCAAGGCCACCTTCGACATCGTCGCCACCGCGCCGTCGGACTGGGTGGTCATCTCCAACGGTGCCGATATCGAGCAGCACAAGGTCGGCGCGGTCGTGCGCCACACCTTCGCTACCACCCCGCGGATGAGCACCTATCTGGTCGCCATGATCGCGGGCCCGTACGCGAAGTGGTCCGACACTTTCACCGACGCCAGCGGCGAGATCCCGCTGGGTCTGTACTGCCGTGCCTCGCTCGCCGAGCACATGGACGCCGAGCGGCTGTTCACCGAGACCAAGCAGGGTTTCGAGTTCTACCACAACAACTTCGGCGTGCCGTATGCCTTCGGCAAGTACGACCAGCTGTTCGTGCCCGAGTTCAACGCGGGCGCGATGGAGAACGCGGGCGCGGTCACCTTCCTCGAGGACTACGTGTTCCGGTCCAAGGTGACCCGCGCGTCCTACGAGCGTCGCGCCGAGACCGTGCTGCACGAGATGGCGCACATGTGGTTCGGCGACCTGGTCACCATGAAGTGGTGGGACGACCTGTGGTTGAACGAGTCGTTCGCGACCTTCGCCTCGGTGCTGTGCCAGGCCGAGGCCACCGAATACACCAGCGCCTGGACCACTTTCGCGAATGTGGAGAAGTCCTGGGCATACCGCCAGGACCAGCTGCCGTCGACTCACCCGATCGCCGCCGACATCCCTGACCTGCACGCGGTGGAGGTCAATTTCGACGGAATCACCTATGCCAAGGGCGCTTCGGTGCTCAAGCAGCTCGTCGCCTATGTGGGGCTGCAGCCGTTCCTGGCGGGCCTGCGCGACTACTTCGCCGAACATGCCTACGGCAACGCCACTTTCGATGATCTCCTCGCGGCGCTGGAGAAAGCCTCCGGGCGTGACCTGTCGGACTGGGGCGCGCAGTGGCTCAAGACCACCGGTCTCAATATCCTTCGGCCCGATTTCGTCGTCGCTGCGGACGGCACGTTCTCGAGCTTCGCGGTCGTGCAGGAGGGCGCCGCGCCGGGTGCGGGCGAGTACCGCGTGCACCGGATCGCTGTCGGTGTCTACGACGATGTCGACGGCAAACTGGTGCGCACCACGCGCGTCGAGCTCGACCTCGATGCCGCCGGGCGCACCGAGGTGCCCGAGCTCGCCGGCGTGCCGCGCGGTGCGCTGGTACTGGTCAACGACGACGACCTCACCTACTGCTCGCTGCGTCTGGACTCCGATTCCCTCGACGTGGTCGTGCAACGCGTCGGTGACATCGCCGACTCGCTGCCGCGCACGCTGGCCTGGTCGGCGGCCTGGGAGATGACCCGTCAGGCCGAGATGAAGGCCCGCGATTTCGTCGCGCTCGTGCAGCGCGGAATCGGCTCCGAATCCGAGATCGGGGTGGTGCAGCGACTGCTCATGCAGGCCAACACCGCCATCTCGAGCTACGCCGATCCGGTGTGGGCCGAGCAGGAGGGCTGGGCGGCATACGCCGACCGGCTGCTCGAGCTGGCCCGCGCCGCCGAGGCGGGTTCGGATCATCAGCTCGCCTTCGTCAACGCGTTGACCGGGGCGAAGCTGGCATCGCGCCACATCGAGGTGCTGGCGCAGCTGCTCGACGCTGACCCGGCGGCGGCCGGTCTGCCCGGTCTCACCGTCGACACCGACCTGCGCTGGCGCATCATCACCGCGCTGGCCGCCGCGGGCCAGATCGATGCCGACGGTCTGGACTCACCGACCATCGACGCCGAACTGCAAGGCGACCCGACCGCGGCCGGCAAGCGTCAGGCAGCCACCGCGGCCACCGCGCGCCCGATCGCCGAGGTCAAGGCGCAGGCCTGGAACACGGTGATGGGCGACGACTCGGTGCCCAACATCACCGCCCGCGCCATCGTCGGCGGGTTCGCCCCGGCCGGTCAGGGTGCGGTGCTCGCGCCGTACGTGGACAAGTACTTCGCCGAGATCCCCGCGGTGTGGGACCGCCGCTCGAGCGAAGTCGCCCAGACCGTCGTGATCGGCCTGTACCCGCACTGGGCGATCACCGAGGAAGCCGTCACCAAGGCCGACGAGTTCCTCGCAGGCGACCACCCACCCGCCCTGTACCGCCTCGTCTCCGAGGGCCGCGCAGGCATCGAACGTTCCCTGCGCGCAAGGGAATTCGACGCGAAATAAGAACCCACTAGTGGAGGGCGGCCGGACAATCCCGCCGCCCTCCCCGCGCACCCGACCCCACGGTTCACACCAGCCCGTCCCCGTCTTCCACACCCCTCCCTGCTGAGAGCAGATCCGCCCACAGCAGCATCAACAGCGAATCACCCTGTCCGCGAGGCACCGTGGACTCATGGCACACGACGACAAGACCCCGATGTTCAGCTGGCGAGCCCGCGAACAACTGTTCGGCCGCCGGATCCTCGTCCTCGACGGCCCCCTCGACGACGACAACGGCACCCTGCTCATCACCCAACTACTCACCCTCGGCGCCCAGAGCCCCGAGGCCGGGATCTCGCTGTGGATCCACTCCCCCGGCGGCTCGGTGCCGTCGATGCTGGCGATCCGCGACGTGATGCGGCTGGTGCCGTGCGAGGTCTCCACGCTCGCTCTCGGATTAGCCTGCAGCGCAGGACAATTCCTGCTGTCATCCGGCACGCCGGGTAAGCGCTACGCCCTGCCACACGCCCGCGTCCTCATGCACCAGGGATCGGCGGGCATCGGCGGTAGCGCGGTGGAGGTGGAGGTGCAGGCCGACGACCTGCGCTACACCGTCGACACGGTGCTCGGCCTCATCGCCGACGACACCGGCCAGCCGTTCGACCGCGTCTACGAGGACTCACTGCACGACCGCTGGTTCACCGCACCCCAGGCACTCGAGTACGGGTTCATCGACCACATCGTCGAATCGTTCGATCAGGTCGTTCCGAACCGCCATCGCATCGGGATCACTGCATGAGAGTCACTGCCGCACAGATTGTTTCGAGTAATCTCCGCGAATTCCTGTCCGGCGCCCTGCGCGGGCCGATACCGGAGACCGCTCGGCCCTACTCCACGTCGTTCATCACCGCCAGGAAGGCCACCTCATGACTTACACGATCCCGAACGTCGTGTCCCAGCATCGCGGCGGTGGTGAGCGGATCACCGATATCTACTCGCACCTGCTGAGCGAACGCATCGTCTACCTGGGCACCCCCATCGACTCCGGGGTCGCCAACGCGCTCATCGCCCAACTGCTGCACCTGGAATCCGACAGCCCCGGCCAGGCGATCAGCCTCTACATCAACTGCGAGGGCGGCGACCTGTCCGCCATGCTCGCCGTCTACGACACCATGCGATTCATCAAGGCACCGGTGCACACCACCTGTGTCGGCCAGGCGATCGCCGTCGGCGCCGTCCTGCTCGCCGGCGGCGCGCCCGGACATCGCGCGATGCTCCCGCACACCCGAATCGTGTTGCACCAACCAGCGACTCGCGGCCAGGGCACCATTCCCGACCTGATCCTGCAGGCCGACGAGATCGTCCGGATGCGCGCGGCGATCGAGGCGATCCTGTCCAAGCACACCGGCCAGACCCCGGAAACCCTGCGCCGCGACACCGATCGGGACCGTGTGTTCACGGCCGAGACCGCACTCGAATACGGACTGGTCGACCAGGTCCTGCACGAACGGGAGTGACCCGCCGAGCGCACCACAGTCGGGACTACCCGGCGCTCACTGCTTTTCGATGCGGTCCAGGTACACGCGACGGACGTCGTCGTCGACGCGGGTGATGGCGGCGTCGTCGTGGGCGGCCTTGCGGAAGGCCCGCATCACGGGCTCCGGCACCAGACCGGACGCGTTCGCCATCACGCCGACATACCCGGGCACCGCGGTCTCGGCTGCCCTGGTCTTGACCGTGCGCACCACCGCGGCCGCGATGTCCTCGGGGTCGACGGCGGGCAAGATGCCGTAGTCGATACCAGAGCTGAGTTCGGTGCGCACCGCGGACGGGAGGACCGCGCTCACACTGACTCCGGTGGCGTCCATTTCCAGCCTGGTGGCGGCGGTCAGGCCGACCACCGCGTACTTGCTGGCGTTGTACACGGCCAGGCCCTTGATCGGGAACTTGCCCGCCAGCGAGGCCACATTCACCACGTGGCCGTAGCCGCGCTCGACCATGGCGGGCAGGGCCAAGCGCATGCCGTGGATGACGCCGTAGACATTGACGTCCATCGTGAGCTGGTCGATGCGGTCGGACTGGTCGAGGAACGGGCCGTTGGGCATCACGCCCGCGTTGTTCACGAGTACGTCCAACGGACCGCGCCACTGGACAGTCGCCTCGAGAAACGCTGCGTAGGAAGTCTTGTCGGTGACGTCGAGCGCGTGACCCATCGCGTGGTCGCCGATCTCGGCGGCAGCCTGCACGGCCAGCGCTTCGTCGAGGTCACCGAGCGCGACGTACGCGCCGGCCTCGACAAACGCTCTGGCCGTGGCGAGTCCGATGCCGCGGGCGGCGCCGGTGATCGCGATGGTGGCGCCGTCGAGGTCGATCCGTGGGTAGCTCATGTGCTGGCCTCTCGTCGGTGGTGTGCGCGTGCGCTCATGCGAGCACCGTCACGTCGTCGGTGATGGTGAAGTCGGCCGGGTCGAACGTGCTGACCCGGGTGGTGAGCGCGCCGGTGGACCAGGGCCAGCTGAAACTGTTGCGGCCGTTGGCATCCATGTAATAGCTGTGGCAACCGCCCGCGTTGTAGACGGTGCCTGCCAGCGCGGCTTGCACCTGGTCGACGTAGCGCGCCTGTACCTCGGGACGCACGTCGAGCACCGCCCAGCCTGCGCGCCGGGCGCTGTCGATCGCGGCGACGAGGAAGGCGACCTGGGCTTCGAGGATGGCGAATGCCGAGGAGTGGCCGGTACCGAGGCTGGGGCCGAGCACGGTGAACGCGTTGGGGAACCCGGTGGTGACGGTGCCGAGGTAGGCCTCGGGCGAGCCCTTCCAGTGCTCGGCCAAGGTGCGGCCGTCGGCGTCGCGGACGATGTCGGCCAGTGGGGTGTCGAGGATGTGGAAGCCGGTACCGAGGATGACGGCGTCGACCTCGGCGGTCGTGCCGTCGGCGCCGACCACGGTATTGCCACGGAATTCGGTGACTCCGGTGGCATGCACGTCGACGTTGCTCTTGGTCAGCGACTGGAGATAGCTGTTGGAGAACAGGATTCGCTTGCAGCCGAGCAGATAGTCCGGCGTCAGCTTCGCCCGCAGTGCCGGATCACGCACCACGGCACGAAGATACGCCGACCCCACGGCCTGCACGGTCTGCATCAGCGGTCGCGGATGCCGGAACGCGACCCCGAGCCCTTCCATCAGCGCGTACTCGACCGAACGCAATGCCTTGTGCGCGAACGGGAATCGTCGCATCACCGTCTTCTCGAAGCCGGGTACGCGATGATCGAGTTTCGGCAGCACCCACTGCGCGGTGCGCTGGAACAGGTGTAGTTCGGCGACCTCGGGCTGGATCGCGGGCACGAACTGCACCGCGGACGCACCGGACCCGACCACCGCGACTCGCTTGCCACGCAGGTCGTAGTCGTGGTTCCAGCGCGCGGAATGGAAGACCTCGCCGGGGAATTCGGCCAGACCCGGAATCTCGGGCAGGCGCGGTTCGTTCCACGGACCCGCCGCCGAAACGACGAAGCGGGCGCTCAGCGGGCCCGCACTGGTATCCAGCCGCCACAGCCGCGCGGCATCGTCGAACTGCGAACCGACCACCTCCACCCCGAACCGGGTGCGCTCGGCCAGCCCGTGCTCGCGCGCCACCCGGTCGACATAGTCGAGGATCTCGGGCTGGGGCGCGAACAGCCGCGACCACTCGCTGTTCGGCGCGAAGGAGAACGAGTACAGGCCGGACGGAACGTCGCACGCGCAGCCGGGATAGGTGTTGGCCCGCCAAGTGCCGCCGAAGGTTTCGGCCTTCTCGACGATCACCACATCCTCGACCCCGGCCTCGATCAATTTGATCGCGGCACAGATGCCGGAAACACCCGCTCCGATCACAACGACCTCATGCTGGCGGCTCATACGACTTCTCCTTCGAACGAAACGAGCGGCGCGCCGATCACAGCGCGAGTAGTTGTGGAACCGGCTCCCTGAGCACGAGGGAGCCGGGCACCGGTGGCGCCGGACCGCCCGCCCACGAGTCGGAATCTCGCCGCGGGGCTATCGATCGCTGGATGCCGGCAGACACTGCGCGTGGGAAGGCGATTCATGCGAGTCGGGCGGGACCGGAAACGCGCAGCGCATCGGCGACTCGGGTCGCCATACCGCGGCGGGCAGCGGCGATGGTGGCCGGGCGGCGGGCCGAATCCATGAAGTTCGGGCCCATGGCGGCGAGCTCTTCGGGGCCTGGTTCGACGCGGATCACGCGGGCGCCCGCGGCGCGCAGCAGCGCCACTTCGCGGTCGAGGCCGCGGGTCATCTGGGCGCGGAGCAGGCGTTCGACGCGGTTCAGGCCGGTGGCCGACGCGCCACCCTCGGACGTCATCGGGGCGATGACCACCACCTCGTCGAGTTCCAGTGGCACCAGCAGATCGGCCGACACCGACGACACCGAACCACCGTCGATGTAGTTCTTCCCGTCGATCCGCACGGGCGGGAACCAACCGGGGATCGCCCAGGACGCGGCGATCGCATCACCCAGATCGACCGGCGCCGCACCAGCCGCGACCGATTCTCCGGCCGTCGCGAGGTCATTGCCCGCCCCGTTCGCTCCGAAGGCGACTCGCGCACCCGTTGCCGCGTCGGCGCCGACCACCCAGGTCGCGGGGTGGCTCACCCAGCCGCTCGGGGCGGCCAGCGCCTGACCGAAGGAACGCAACCAGCCGGCGTCGCCGCGGCCGCACGGAAGGAGCCCGGCCAGCGCGGTGTAGGGCGCATGAGCGCGCAGACCGGCGCCGACCAGGCCGAGGCCGGGGAATCCGAGTCTCGGCAGCGGGGGAAATTTGCCGGGATCGACGGCGACGTGGCCGGCCAGGATCGGGTCGGCGCCCGGAGCCGCGTCGAGGGCAGCGAGCAGGTCGGCGGGAGTACGCCCGGACCCGAGCGCCGCCACGAGCTCCGCGCCCGCGGAGGTGCCGATCAGGACATCGGCGGTCCGGGTGTCCCAGTTCATCGCGCGTTCGACGGCGTCGAGGGCTACGGCGGTCCAGGCGAAGCCGAGTAGGCCACCGCAGCCGATCGCTAAGCCACGTCGTGTAGTCATGTTTCGAATACTAACGGTATTTGAATTCCGGCGGTAGCCCATTTTGCTAAACTCCTGCGCATGGCCAGGATGACGCGCAAGGAGTCGCACGCACTCACGCGTGAACGGCTGGTCGAGACCGCCAAACGGCTGTTCATGGCCGACGGCTACAACGTGACCCCGCTGGAGAAGGTGGCCACCGAGGCCGGATTCTCCAAGGGCGCGGTGTACTCCAACTTCGCGACCAAGCACGAATTGGGCCTCGCGGTGCTCGACGTCGTGCACGTGGAGCGCGCGCAGACGCTCGTGGACGCGATGCTGCCGCACGACACCATGGCGGAGCGGATCGAAGGTTTCGCGCGATGGGCCGACGAGAACATCGGCGATGTCGGCTGGACCGCGCTGGAAGTGGAGTTCGCGACGAGCACCCGGCACATGCCCGAGATCCGCACCGAACTCGCCGAGCGCAGACGCACCCTGACAGCGATGCTCGCCACGGTGATCCAGACGCAGGCCGACCAGCTGGGCCTCGAGCTCCCGATGTCCGCGGATGATGCCGCGCTGCAACTACTCTCGCTCGGCATCGGCCTCGGCGTGCAACGCGCGATCGACCCCGAACTCCCCGTCAGCGCGATCGTCGACCTACTGCGCAGCCAGATCGCCGCCGCCCGAACAAGCGCGACGCTGGACGGTTGATCACCAGGACATCACGCAAACATCGCCCGAGTGGGAAATGCACCGAGGCCTGTTGATCTTGATAGACCGGGCTCGGATGAGGACGGTTCGGCTCGGGTGAGCCGACCTCGAGCCGGGCTCCATGCCGACCTGGGTCAGATCAGGCGGCGAGCAGTACGGCGTTCGGGGCGTGCGCGATGGGGGCGGCGTGGGCGGGGGCGATGCGGTGCTGTCCGCCCAGCACCACCGCGCGAGCAGGCACGAGCGCGTGCCTGCGCATCGATTCGGCGACCTGGGCCACGAGATCGCCCAGCGAAGTACCGAGGGCGCCGGCCAAGGCCGCGATCATCTCGCTCGAAGGCTCCTTGCGACCGCGCTCGACTTCGGAGAGGTACTGCGGCGAGATACCCGCGCGACCCGCGGTGTCGACAAGGGTGGAGCGCTGTTCCAAGCGCAGCGCGCGCAGGCGTTCGCCCAGCGCCTCACGCCAGAGTGGTTCCGGCCGCGACCGCTGTTCGCCGCGTCCGCCTGGAATCACCCGCAACCCGTTGTGCTCGCCCATACTCCGAGCGTAGGGATGCCGAGCCCGAAACACCCGGCTCTTCTGCTCTCGGCGTAACCCGAGGAACAAGGGGCCCGCCCTGATCTGGACTGAGTGGAGGGTGCGACGAAGGAGTGTCCGGAGGGAGGGAAGATCTCCGGGCCCGAAGGGCCCCGCCTCGAGCGCGCCAGCGCTCCAATAACTCAGCGATTGATGCCGAAGCGGGTGTCGGCCCAGCCGAGCGCGTCGGCGAAGGAGGCGGAGACGATTTCGCTGTGGTCGACGTCGTCGTACTTGCGGTAGTCGACCGACTCGCCGCGTGCCTGCTGTTCGGCGACCATCGCATCGGTGGCCTGCAGCGGGACGGTGAGGTCGGAACGGCCCTGGAGAACGAGGACCGGAACGGTGAATCGCAGGCTGCTCGGGTCGTTGTCATCGAGGACTCGCAGCAGCCCGGAGACATCGCCGTCGGAGGTGAAGACATCCTTCGCCGACAGGCCGCCCCATTTGCTCTTGTCGCGCAGTCCGCCGGTGCATTCGGAGTCGGCGACCGGCAGCAGGGACTGCGCGCGGCCGGTGAGGAATCGGGCGGGGTCCACATCGGTCACCGTCTGGGCGCCGCGGACCAACAGCGGCAGGTATACCGACACGTCACCTGTACCGAGTTTGCCCAGCGGATTCGAGACCGCCCACTTCGCCATGCGGACCTGTTCGCCGAGGTGCGAGGCGGGTGCCAGCGCGATGGCGCCGAGCAACGGCGAATTCGGCGTCCACCCCGCAGCGTCGACGGCGGCGAACAGCGCCGCGTGACCGCCTTGTGAATGCCCCATCGCCACCCAGCGCGACCCGACCGATTTGTCGATTTCCCTTGCTGCCGTGGCGATATCGGCCATCGCACGCTGTTCGGTCTCGCCGATCATGTACCCGTGCGCGCCCGGCGTCCCCAAGCCCTGGTAGTCGGTTCTGGCGACCGCGTACCCCTTGGCCACCCAGCGAGCCTGTTCATCTCTGCTCGGCGAGGAGCCTTCCGAGCGCGAGGCCGCGCACACATCGGCGACCCCGGTGCTACCCGGCCCCCAGGAAATGAGTGGCCAACCACCCTCGGGCGCAACACCTTCGGGCACCGCGAGCGTCCCTGACACCGCGACGGGCTTTTCCTGCGCGTCCAGCGACCGGTACAGCGTCAGGTAGTTGCGGGCACCGGGCACGACCTGCGCACCGGTGAGCGGCTGCGAGCGGATCACCGAACCACGCTGTCCCGGAATCGAATCCGCACCGGGGTTGTAGAACGCGGAAAGAGGTGCGGCGGCGGCGAATTCGACCGGCGGGCTGTCCTCGGCGCAGGCCGACGCCGTCAGCGCCAGGCACGCCGCCGCGAGCACCCGAGTGATACGTGCGTGCAAGTTTCCCCCCGATAGGCCGACGGCCGATGATGTGGCCGATAGACCGCCGACCAGGTTACTCGATGCCGCCCGGACGGCTGGGCGCCCCTCGATGCTCAGCCGTCCGCCGGACTCAGCGCACGACCCGGCCGAGGAAGTCGCGGATCAGCGCGGCGATCTCGGGTCCGTGCGTCTCCAGCGCGAAGTGGCCCGCGTCGAGCAGATGCAGTTCGGCGTCTGGCAGGTCGCGCAGGTACGCGCGGGCACCGTCGGCGCCGAAGATCTCGTCGTGCTCGCCCCAGGCGATGAGCGTCGGCGGCTGATGCGTGGCGAAGTACTTCTGGAAGGCGGGGTAACCGTCGAGATTGTTCTTGTAATCGAAGAACAGTTGCAGCTGGATCGCCTTGTTGCCGGGGCGGTCCAGGTAGGCCTGGTCGAGGGTCCACGCATCCGGGCTGACCAGCGCGAGCCGGTCGGCCGGAACACCGTGCGTGTACTGCCACTTCGTGGCGTCGAGCTCGAGCAGCTTGCGCACTTCGGGCTCATGGGTCACGCGGTCGGTAGCGTGCGCGAACAGCACCTCCCAGAACGGGGTGAAGCCCTCCAGATAGGCATTGCCGCTCTGGGTGATGATGGCGCTGACCCGCTCGGGATCACGCGAGGCGATGCGCAGACCGATGGGGGCGCCGTAGTCCTGGATGTAGAGCGCGAAGCGTTCGATACCGAGGGTGTCGAGCAGTTCGCGGGTGATCTCGGTGAGCTTGTCGAAGGTGTAGTCGAACTCGTCGACCGGCGGCATGGACGACTGGCCGAAACCCAGGTGATCGGGGGCGATCACGTGATAGTCGTCGGCGAGGGCAGGGATGAGGTTGCGGAACATCGCCGAGCTGGACGGGAAGCCGTGCAGCAGAAGCAGCGTCGGCTTGTCCGGGTCGCCCGCCTCGCGATAGAAGACGGACTGACCCTGGATCTCGACGGTGTGGTGGCTGATCTGATTCATCACGAAGGTTCCTAACTGTTGAACTCGATTTCAACGGTTAGAACACGATGGCCGACGGCCGTATTCCTTTGTCACGAAAGTCATCGGCGTACGGAATCGCTTCGCAGCCGGGCAATCTCGGATTCGACGGCGAGCCGGTCTCGCACGCCGCAAATACGAAACGGCGCGCTCACCATGAGGTGAACGCGCCGTCCGGAAGTGAACGAACTAGCGGAGCAGCTCGGCGGCCATCACACGGACGGCCGAGATCAGGCCGTCGATCAGGTGGCCCTGACGGAACGGGGACAGGGCGGCGGTGGCGCCGAGCTGGCAGATGTTGTCTTTGGCGCGCGCGGCCACGTCGACACCGGCGCGGACCTCGATCGCGCCCTGGTTCGGGGACACCGCGATGAGCAGCGAATTGGCCGCCTCCGGGGTGTTCGGCAGGATCGCGTCGGCACCGGCCGCCGGATCGGCACCGAGATCGCCGAGGTAGATGTTGAAGCGGACCTTGGTGGCGCGGGTCGCCTCGGTGAGCGCGTTGTCGAGGGAGATACGCTCGTGATCGGTGAACGGCACCTCGTCGAACACAGTGCCTGGCTCATGCACACCGGACACCCGACCGCTGCTGGTCATGGCGAACCCGTGCGGCAGGTCGGCCTCGACCACCGCGGGCCAATTAGAACTTGCCACTTGCCCGGCCTCCGATCAGCTCCGCATGCGCGGTTTCGAGAGCCGCATGACCATGCGGCTCGGCGGTGTGGTGCCCCGCCGCAGCGGTCACCTCATCGGTAGCACTCCACAGCACCGGCCGGTGGGTCCACTTCTGCCCGAGTGCGAAGTGGGCCGGCTTCTCACCGGGGAATGGCTTACCGAGATAGGACAAGCCCGCGATCGCGAAGTAGATCGCGGCCGGGATGCCGACGAAGATCAGCACTGTCTCGAGAATGCTCACGCACCAACGGTAGACGATGCTGTGTAGTAGTTCATCCTCCGGCCATAGGTTGCCGCACGCGTGTCCGCCGCGGCTACACCAACCAGGCCGCCGCGTTCGGGGGCAACCGATCGTCGGCGACCGGCGCGCTGGACAGCAGCACCTCCCCCGGCGGCAGCTGGATCGGGCCGTCGGAGGCGTTGAGCACGCAGATCAGCCCGCCCGGACGACGGAAGGCGAGGCAGCCGTCGGGACTGCCGTACCACTCGATCCGCTGGCCGGCGAACTCCGGCCGGGTGGCGCGCAGGTCGATCCCCAGCCGGTACAGCGACAGCGTCGAGTGCAGGGTTTCCAGTTGCGCTTCGACGGTGCGCTCGGCCCAGTCGGCGGGGATCGGCAGCCACGGCTTGCCCTCGGTGAAACCGAACGGCGTGGCCGGTCCCTCCCACGGCATCGGAACCCGGCAACCATCACGACCGCGTTCTTGATGGCCCGTGCGCTCCCACACGGGATCCCGCAGGACGTCGTCGGGCAGGTCGTCGACATTGGGCAGGCCCAGTTCGGCGCCGTTGTAGATGAACACCGCACCGGGCAGGGCGAGTTCGACCATCATCATCGCCCGCGCCCGGGCGAGGCCGGTCTTGCCGCCGCCGTAGCGGGTCACCTCGCGTTCGATGTCGTGGTTGGACAGCGTCCAGGTGGGCGGGGCGCCCGCGTCGGCGACGGCCGCGAGGGAGTGGGTGATCGCGTCGTGGACGCCCTGCGCGGTGAAGGGGGTCTCGGCGAGACGGAAGTTGAATGCCAGGTGCAGCTCGTCGGGGCGCACGTACTCGCCGAAGCGGACGTTGTCGTCGACCCACACCTCGCCGATCGACACCGCGTGCGGGTAGTCGTCGAGGACTGTACGGATGCGGCGGTGGATGGCGTGCACGCCGGGGTTGTTGAAGCGGGGATCGTCGTCGTCGTGCACCAGCATCTTGGTTTCGACCTTGGTCATGTCCGGCAGACCTTCTGGTTTGGCCATGCCGTGTGCGACATCGAGGCGGAAACCGTCGACGCCACGGTCGAGCCAGAAGCGCAGGGTCTTCTCGAAATCATCGGCGACCTCGGGGTTGTCCCAGTTCAGGTCGGGTTGTTCGAGCGCGAAAATGTGCAGGTACCACTGTCCGGGGGTGCCGTCGGGCTCGGTGATCCTGGTCCAGGCCGGACCGCCGAAGATGCTCGGCCAGTTGTTGGGTGGCTCGTCGCCGTTCTTCCCGCGACCGTCGCGGAAGATGTAGCGGGCGCGTTCAGGGCTGCCCGGCACCGCCTCCAGCGCCTCGGCGAACCACGCGTGTTCGATGCTGGTGTGGTTGGGCACCAGGTCCATCGTCACTTTGATCTCGCGGTCGTGCGCTTCGACGATCAACTCGTCCAGCGCGTCCAGCCCGCCGAAGAGCGGGTCGATATCGCGTGGGTCGGACACGTCGTAGCCACCGTCGGCCTGCGGTGACCGCATCACCGGACAGATCCACAGTGCGTCGACGCCCAATAGCTCCAGGTACCCCATCTTCTCGCGGACACCGCCCAGATCGCCGACACCGTCACCATCGGAATCGGCGAACGAACGCGGATAGACCTGATAGAACACGGCGGTTTTCCACCACGGAGCGGTGCTTGCTTCCCCCGGCACCGGCGAGGCAGGTGTCTGTGTCACACCCGCAATATTGCCAAAGATCGCCCGCAATATTCATGGGGGGCCGAGACTTTCTGCGAATCCGGCAAATCACCAGCGTTCGCCACGCCACGGAGAAACCTCGTGGTAAAGGAGGGCATCGGTGCGAAACTGGGCCACTATCCGCCGGTCATCAGCGAACACCGGGCACCCACGGGCTCAGGCGAGGCGTCTATGGGGCGTTCTGGAGGGAAGCTGCGGCCATTTGGAAATAGTCCAGCAGGGCCTTGCGGTGTTCGTCGTCCAGGATCGACGGTTCGATCTCGCCGACGGCGATCCGCATGCAGCGCATCCAGGCGTCGCGCTCGAGCGGCCCGATGACGAACGGGTTGTGGCGCATGCGCAGACGCGGGTGCCCGCGCTCGTCGGAGTAGGTGCGCGGACCACCCCAGTACTGTTCGAGGAACATCCGGAACCGGCGCTCGGCCGGTCCTAGATCCTCCTCCGGGTACAGCGGACGCAGGATCTCGTCGGCCGCGACCTCGCGATAGAACACCGACACCAGACGGCGAAACGTCTCGGCGCCGCCCACGGCTTCGTAGAAGGAGGTCGTTGTCTGCTCACCGGTGCTCACGCGTTCCATTGTGCCCCGATCGCCAGGGTCACGAACGCGCCGCCCTTCAACCACAGTTCATCCGGAAGTTTGAAAAATAGCCGTGCAATACCGCCGGAACCATGGTCAACTGGGGGCAGTATCGGCCCCAGATACCACATGATCCTGCCAATCATGAAATTGAGGTCAAGAGGATGAAGCAGCGACCGAGCGCCCGTTCACACGAGGCGCGCACGCATCGACAACTCCAGCCCGCCGACGTCCACAACCGTGGCTCGGGGGCTATTCCGCTGCATATCCTGTCCGATCACCATCCGGGCGCACACGGTCTTCACGACCTGCCGCATCTCCCCGCGCCACTGCACCTCGCCGGAGACCACGACGCCGCCGCATGGCGCAAACGCCGGGTCCTCCTCCTCAACGCCACCTACGAGCCGCTCACCGCGCTGTCCGCGCGTCGCGCTGTCGTACTGCTGATCTGCGCCAAAGCAGACGCCGTCCATGACAATCCCGAAGGACCGGTCCTGCATTCGGCAGGCGCCCAAGTGGCGATTCCGTCCGTCATCCGCCTGCGCACCTATGTGCGGGTGCCCTATCGCGCCCGCGTGCCGATGACCCGCGCCGCGCTCATGCATCGCGACCACTACCGATGCGGGTACTGCGGCGGCAAGGCCGAGACCATCGACCACGTGATCCCCCGCAGCCGCGGTGGCGAGCACTCGTGGGAGAACTGCGTCGCCAGCTGCGCCCCTTGCAATCACCGCAAGGCCGACAAGATGCTGACCGACCTGGGCTGGCACCTGCGCCACCCACTGGTCTCCCCCAAAGGCCCGCACT
The DNA here is from genome assembly GCF_042754695.1 of Nocardia sp. NPDC059195. Classification (NCBI taxonomy): domain Bacteria; kingdom Bacillati; phylum Actinomycetota; class Actinomycetes; order Mycobacteriales; family Nocardiaceae; genus Nocardia; species Nocardia sp. NPDC059195. The sequence goes on from NZ_JBHZBG010000004.1 coordinate 350,579, forward strand.
GGCGGCTGCTGTCCACCACCGCCGATCTGGATCCGATCTGGTTGCAGTACCTCGGCGAAGGAGCCGCCTGACACGCTCGATCGGTTCAGGCGCTCTCGATGACCATCGTCGCCCAGGTTCCCGGTTCGAGCGCTTCGAAGATATGCGGGAGATCACCCAGGTAGCGGATGTAGTCGCCCGGGCGCATCTCGACGGGCTCATCGGCCGGACCGACCATGGCGTGGCCCGCTGCGAGCACGACATGTTCCACGACGCCGGGGGTGTGCGGCTCCGAGCGCCGGATGTGACCGGGTTCGGCCGCGATGCGGTAGACGTCGCAGCGGGTGTGTGACTGGCCCGCTGCGAGCAATGTCACCCGGTAGTCGGCGTCGGCTGCCGGGACCGGCGATCCCTCGTCGGCGCGGATCACCTGAACGTTGGATCGGGGCGGGTCGAGCAGCCGGGAGAACGGCATTTCCAGGGCAACGCACAGTGCCCACAGGGTTTCCAGGCTGGGATTGCCGGTGCCCGATTCCAGTTGGGACAGTGTGGATTTCGCGACACCTGCCCGATTGGCGACCTCGGTGAGCGATAGGCCCGCGCGGGCGCGTTCGCGGCGCAGCGCCGCCGCAATCACCGCCTGGGGCGGTCCGACGACAGGGTCCTGCCGGTCCATCTACGCCTCCTGAGGGCTGGCGATACCGCGTTGACTTTACCCACCAGGTGCGTTCAATATAAACAACATGCGTTCGATCTGGCGAACACTCGACCGGGGAACCGTGGCTGCCGTAGCCGCGGCGTGCCTTGCCGTCGGCTTGTTCGGTGTGTCCTACGGCGCGTCGACGATCGCGGCCGGGTTTCCCATGTGGATGCCGATCGTGATGGCAGTGACGGTGCTCGCCGGCGGGTCGGAGCTGCTGTTCTTCGGGATCGTCGCGGCCGGTGGTAGTCCAGTGGCGGCGGTGGTCGCCGGGCTGCTGCTCAACGCGCGGCACCTGCCGTACGGGTTGTCGGCGCCGGAGGTGTTCGGGCGCGGCTGGAAACGGGTGCTCGGCATCCACGTCCTCAACGACGAGTCGGTGGCCTTCGCCGCGGCGCCGGGCAATCAGGAACGCAAACGCGCCGCGTACTGGGCGTGCGGGATCGGGGTCGCGCTGTGCTGGCCGCTGGGTGCGACCCTCGGTGCGGCGCTGGGTTCGCTGGTGCCGGATACGTCGGCGCTCGGACTGGACGCGGTGTTCCCGGTGATTCTGCTGGCGTTGATCCTGCCCGCGCTGCGCGACCGGGCGACGTTGCGGCCGGTGCTGGTCGGTGCGGGACTGGCCGTGGCCGTCGCGCCGTTCGTACCGGCGGGGCTGCCGGTTTTGATCGCGCTCATCGGGCTGGTCTTCGCATTGCGTCCACCCGCGTCGATCGCGGAGCCGGTGGCGTCATGAGGCCGCTCGACTCGATGCCGGTCCGGCCGACGATGTTCTCGCCCCCTCCGCCCGCACCAGCGGTCGGTGCGGTGGCCGCATGAACGCGCCGTACCTGCTGCCCGCCATGTTGGCGCTGGCCTTGGGAACGTACGCACTGCGCTGGACCGGGCCCGCGATGCGCCATCGACTGCGGCTGTCCCCCAGAGCAATTCACCTCCTCGACACCGGCGCCCTCATCCTGCTCGCGGCCCTGGTCGCGACAGCCACGCTGCCGACCGGCTCCGGCCATCTCGGCATAGCCCTGCCCGCAGGCGTCTGCGTCGGCGGATTCCTCGCGTGGCGGCGCGCCCCCCTGCTCGTCACCGTGCTGGCAGCAGCCACGACAACCGCACTGCTACGCCTCATCGGCGTGCACTGACCCAACCGCCAGGCGACAACACTCCCAACCACACTGTCCACCTCGAGACCGCCACGACCACACTCCAACCACCCCGTACACCCCAGCTCCGCCATGACCACACTCCCACCCACACCGCGCACCCAGCTCCGCCATGACCACACTCCCCCACCCACACCGCACACCCCTGCTCCACCATGACCACACTCCCCCAACCACACCGCACACCCCGAAGACCACAGCCCTACCGCACTCCCAGCCCCACCGTGCACCCCAGGTCCGCCATGACCGCACTCCCAACCCCCACCCGCGACCCCTGGGGAGCGGCGGCCACGAAGTGGCCGGTCCGCGGCCGGGTCGCCGGTTAGCGCTCGAAAGCGCTGAGCCGAAGGCTCTAGTCTCGAGCGCTAACCGGCGGCCCCTCAGGGCCGCGGACACGCGCGCGCCAGCGCGCCAATAAACACAGCGTCAAACCTGCCTGGGACTACCAAATCCCGGACATCCCTAAACCACCCAACTCAACTGGGCGACAAGGGAATCCCACCACCCAATCGCCGTGCAACAGACCCGTACCGAGCATCCAGCCGCAACCAGGTGCGGGTAGCACGCACGCGAACAAGTTCCGAAGGCTGGATCCGCCGTGACTCGGTCTTCTCCCCCGCATGCGGGATGAAATCCATCGCGGTGAGTGCGAAGACGACCCGCATCGGTACCTGGACCTCGATTTCGCCGGGCCCGGTGACGGTGAGAACCGACTGGTCGAGCAGAGAGGCGGGCGGACCTTTGGGACCGCCGTGTTCGCGGGCCACCTCCGCGCCGCGTTCGGCCAGCTCGACCAGGGTGCGCGCGGGGACGTCGTCGACGTGCGTGAAGCCGTCGGTGGGCGGGAGGGCGCCGCGCCAGGCGGAGTCCATCGAGTAGCCGAGGTCGATCGGATGGCCGGTACCCAGCCCCGCGAGGACCGCGTCCGCACCGACGGTGACATCGTCGACGCCCAGCTCAGCGGTGATCGTGCGCACCGCGAGAGTCTCGAAACCCGTTGCCACCCAAGCTGATACGAGGCTGGATCCGCGCCGCCGTAGCCGGACGACAGCGGCCGGGTCGAGACGGATGGCGCGGGTGAGGAAGGTGGCCAGGTTCTCGCGTTCGGCCGGGTCGGGCGTGTGGAGCACCCGCTGTTCGGAGCTCACGAAATCAGACCCGCCACAGTGCCAGGTAGTCGCGTTCGGACTCGCTGAGCCTGCGTAGCCGCTGGGTGTCGATGTCGAACGCGGCGAGCTGGGTGGTCGCCATCACCGCGGGCGGCGAATCGGGGGCCGCACCGCTGGCACGAACCTCGTAGCCGATGGTGAAATCGACCGCGCGCAATTGCTTGACCCACATCGCGATGTCCAGCGGGGTGTCCTCGTGACGCAACTGCCCGCGGTACTTCACATGCAGGTCGACGAGCACACAACCCTGCCGCCCCATCGACGCCGTCGGCTTGTCGTCGTCGAACAGCCACGGAATCCGCGCCTCTTCCAGCAGTGTCACCATCCGTGCGTGGTTGACGTGCTGGAACACATCCATATCCGACCAGCGGATCTCGACCTTCGCGTGAAAACGCTGCGGCAACACCAGATCCGGTGTGGGCGTGGCGGTGTTGCCGTTCGGCGAACTCGTCACCGTGGTACCTCCGATTGGGCGCCCACCCCGCTCACCATGCTCCGCACCTGTCGCGCGGCAACCGACAGTGTGGCGAGGTCGTGGGTCCCGGACTCGAACAATTCCGACAGTGCCGCGCGCGCACGGCCCAGCCGGGACTGGTTCTTCGACTCCCAGTATGCAATTTTCTCGTCGGAGGTTTCCTCCGGGTCACCCGCGGACAGCACATCGAGGGTGAGCGAGCGCAACGAACCGTACATGTCGTCGCGCAGGGCGAGGCGGGCCAGCGCGTGCCAGCGGTCGCCGCGTTCGAGGTGGCTCACCGCCTCGAGCAGCCAGTCGATCTTGAGATGCTCATTGAGCGCGTAGTACAGGGCGCCCACCTCGGCACCGTCGCGATCGGTGATATCGGCGATGTCGACGATGTCGAGCAGCGGGAACAGCCCGAGCAGCCCGAACACCTCCGTGGCCAGGTCGGTCGGTGCGCCGCGGGCGATCAGCTCGGCGGCGCCCTGGGTGAGCGAGGTGACGTGATGCCCGCGCAACCAGCCCGGCACCTGCGGCGCCAGCGCCTGCACCCGGCGGTGATACCGGTTGATCTCGGCGCCGACCGCGATCGGCTGCGGCCGGTTGGTCAGCAGCCAGCGCGATGCACGGTCCAGCGTCCGCTTGGATTCCAGTTCCAGCAGGTCACAGACCCCGGCCGGAGCATCGGCGCTGCGGATGCGCGACCACACGTCGTGCAGCTGGAAGATCTCGGTGGCCGCCGCGAACGCGCGGACGGAGTCGGAGGTGGTGGCGCCGACCTCTTCATTGAGCCGATGGGCGTAGGTGATGCCGCCGTAGTCGACGACCTCGTTGACGATCATCGTGGTGATGATCTCGCGGCGCAGTCGGTGCTTCTTGATCGCCGCACCGAACTGTTCGCGCAGTGGTGTCGGGAAGTAGAGCGGCAGTTTGCTCGCGAAATGGGCACTATCGGGCATGTCGGTATCGAGCAGGTCGGACTTGAGTCCGAGCTTCACGTGGGCGAGCAGGTTGGCGAGCTCGGGCGAGGCGAGCCCGGCGCGCTCCTCGCCGCGGCGAGCCAGTTCGGCAGTCGACGGCAGCGCTTCGAGCTCCCGGTCGAGGCCGCGTCGCTGTTCGAGATCGGCGATGACGCGGCCGTGCACGTTCAGCATCTGGGGCGCGTCGGTGCGTGCGATGCCGATCAACGCGTTCTGATCGACGTTGTCCTGCAACACCATTCGGGCAACTTCGTCGGTCATGGAGGCCAGCAGCGGATTGCGGTCGGCGGTGGCGAGGCCACCGGCACTGACCACGCCGTCGAGCAAGACCTTGATATTGACCTCGTGGTCGGAGCAGTCGACGCCCGCCGAGTTGTCCAGGGCATCGGTGTTCATCTTGCCGCCGGCGCGGCAGAACTCGATCCGGCCGAGCGCGGTGGCACCGAGGTTGCCGCCCTCACCGATCACCTTGACCCGCAGCTGATTTCCGTCGACTCGCACCGCGTCGTTGGACTTGTCGCCCACCTCGGCATTGGCTTCGGTGCTCGCCTTCACATAGGTGCCGATGCCGCCGTTCCACAGCAATTGCACCGGCGCGAGCAGGATCGCGCGCACCAGCTCCGGCGGCGAGAGAGCCTGCACCGAGTCGGGCAGGCCGAGCGCGGTTCGTGCCTGCGGCGAGATCGGCACCGACTTCACGGTCCGCTCGAACACGCCGCCACCCTCGCTGATCAGGCTCCGGTCGTAGTCGGCCCACGAGGATCGCGGCAGCGCGAACAACCGCTCACGTTCGGCGAACGAACTCGCGGCGTCCGGGCTCGGGTCCAGGAAGATGTGCCGATGGTCGAACGCGGCGACCAGCCGGATGTGCGGCGAGAGCAGCATGCCGTTGCCGAAGACGTCACCGCTCATATCGCCGACGCCGACGACGGTGAATTCCTGGCTCTGGGTGTCGATGTCCATCTCACGGAAATGGCGTTTGACCGCTTCCCACGCACCCTTGGCGGTGATGCCCATCGCCTTGTGGTCGTAGCCCGCCGAACCACCGGAGGCGAACGCGTCGCCGAGCCAGAAGCCGTAGCGCATGGCCACGTCGTTGGCGATATCGGAGAAGCTGGCGGTGCCCTTGTCGGCGGCGACCACCAGGTAGGTGTCGTCACCATCGCGGCGCACGACCCGATCGGGCGGCAGCACCGCACCGGTGGCCAGGTCGACATTGTCGGTGACGTCGAGCAGCCCGGAGATGAAGGTGCGGTAGCAGGCGACGCCCTCGGCGATGCTCGCCTGGCGGTCGACGGCCGCGTCACCGATCGGGGCGGGCGGGCGCTTCACCACGAAACCGCCCTTGGCTCCGACCGGCACGATCACCGCGTTCTTCACCGCCTGCGCCTTGACCAGCCCCAGGATCTCGGTGCGGAAGTCTTCGAGCCGGTCCGACCAGCGCAGACCGCCACGCGCTACCGAACCGAACCGCAGGTGCACGCCCTCGACGCGCGGCGAGTACACGAAGATCTCGAATTGCGGTCGCGGCTTGGGCAATTCGGCGATCTCACGGGGCTCCACCTTCAGTGCCAGGTAGTCGCGCGGGCGGCCTTCGGCGTCGAGCACGTAGTTGTTGGTTCGCAGCGTGGCCTTGATCAGGCCGAGCATGGCGCGCAGGATGCGGTCGGCATCCATGCTGACCACCTCGTCGATCCCGGCCCGCACCCGCGCTTCGAGCTCGACGGCGGCCTCGGCGGAGACGGTGGCCGGATCGAATCGGGCGGCGAACAGATCGACGAAATCGCGCGCGACCTCAGGATGAGCCAGCAGCACGCGGGCGATATTGATCTGGGAGTACGGGAATCCGGCCTGTTGCAAGTACTTCGCGTACGCGCGCAGGATCGCGACCGACCGCCATGGCAGACCCGCACGCAGCACGAGTTCGTTGAGGCCGTCGGCTTCGGCTCGGTCGTACCAGACCGCTTCGAAGGCATCGGTGAACCGGGTACGCAACGCGTCGAGGTCGCCACGCGCTTCGAGCAGCGCGGCGTCCAGATCGCCGCCGAGTGCGTTGCGCAGCAGTTCGGGACGAGCCTGCAGGCCGAAATCATAGATCCAGCGCTCGGTGCCGCCCTCGTGTTCGAGCTGGTAGGGCCGTTCGTCGAGCACCTCGACGCCCAGGCTCTGCAGCACGGGGAGCACCTGGCTCAGCGATACACCGGAGCCGGCGATGTAGAGGCTGAACCGCCACGAGCCGGGCGCCGCTTCGGGCCTGCGGTACAGGTGCTGGTCGATACCACCCTCGGCGAGTTGCTCGAGGCGCACGATGTCGGCCAGCGCGCGAGCCGGCGCGAAGTCCTCCTTGTAGCCCTCGGGCAGCGCATCCGAATACCGTTTCACCACAGCGGGATCGAGCACCGTGGAGGACGCGACCGCGTCACCGATCCGGTCGTCCCAGGTGTGGCTGGCGGCGTTGAGCAGGCTCTGCAGCCGCAGCCGGTTGTCCTCGGAGGTGTCGGGGGCAGCCTCGCCGGTAGCCTCGCCGGACCGCATCACCGTGAAATACACACTGGCGAGCTCACTTTCGCTCACCCGCGCCGAATAGTCGATATCGACGCCGCCGAGTTCGGCGACCAGGATCTCCTGCATCTCCAGGCGCACCGCGGTGGTGTAGCGATCGCGCGGCAGATACACCATGCAGGCCACGAAGCGGCCGTAGTCGTCGCTGCGCAGGAAAAGCCGGACCTGCCTGCGCAATCCGACGCCGAGCACCGCGACGGCGGTGCGGCGCATGGTCTCGGTGTCGGCGGAGAACAGTTCGGTGCGCGGGAAGGACTCGATCACCTCGAGCATCGCCTGCCCGGAGAAGGAATCCTTGTCGAACCCGGCGCCCTCGATCGCGGTGCGCACCCGGCGATTGATCACCGGGATATCGAGAACGTTCTCGTGCACCGCGCTCACGGTGAACACCCCGATGAACAGGTGCACCCCTACCTCCGTGCCCGCCTCGTCGACATCGGCGACGCCGACGAAGTACGGGTACACCGAGCGGTGCACGGTCGCGCGCACCAGGCCCTGGGTGAGCAGCAGCAGCGGGCGGTCTTCACCGTTGATGGGCACCTGAAAATCGGTACCGACATCGGGGCGAAGTACACCCAGGCTCGCGCCGGGCACCGCTGTGGACACCGTGTGGCCGTTTTCTACGCCACGCTGGTAGCGGGCATAACCGAGCAGGGTGAAGTTGCCCGCGGCCAGCCAGCGCAGCAACTGCGCGCAATCGGCCACATCGACGCCGGGGAACGGTGTGGAGCCCGCGGCGGCGGCGCGGTCGAGCTCATCGGCGAGCGAGCTCTGCACCGTGGCCATGGCCTCGGTGTCGTCGATCACCTGGCGGACGTCGTCGATCACCTCGGGGATGGTGCGTTCGATGTGATCGAGCTGGGCCCGGCTCGTCGATGGGTGCAACTGCAGGTGCATCCACGATTCGGCCAGCCCGGTCGCGCCGTGGCCGTCCACCTCGTGCGCCGCGGCGCCGGTGAGGTGGCCGTTCTCGTCGCGGGTGACCTCGAAGATCGGGTGGATCAGCTCGGAGACACTCACCTGCATCCGGCCCAGCGCCGCGGTGATCGATTCCACCAGCAGCGGCATGTCGTCGGTGACGACCTGCACCGCCGCGCCCATCCCGGTCCCGTCGTCGGGGTGGTGCACCCGCACCGTGGCCTTACCGGGGCGACGAACGGCGGCCAATTCCATGTGGTGCCGGAAGATCTGGGTGATTCCCGGGATCGGGAAGTCCACGTCACCGGCATCGACGTGTCGGAAATACGCCTCCTCGAGTGTCGCGAGATCGCCGCGCAAGCTTTGCGGCATTCCCGCGGCCCACGCCGCGCTGGAGATTTCCGACGAGACCGTCATCGTTTAGCCCACTCCCATGGATTGTGGTTCGCTTCGATTTCGCAACGCAGGTGACGCATTTTCGAGACTAGCTCTGGGTTCTCGAACGCGCTCAGGGAATTCGGGCTTGCCGCGCCGGTAACTTGCGGAATGCTGGATGAACGCCAGGGGGCACCGGTCGACACAACGCCGACGGCCCGGCAGAGCGACCGTTCACAGATCGTTCCACCGGGCCGTCATGCGGGCCGCGCGTATCAGTCGCGCGTCAGCTTGCGGTGCGTAACACGGTGCGGGCGAGCAGCTTCGGCGCCCATGCGCTCGATCTTGTTCGCCTCGTACGCTTCGAAGTTGCCCTCGAACCAGTACCACTTGGCGTCGTTGTCGTTGTCGCCCTCCCACGCCAGGATGTGGGTGCAGGTGCGATCGAGGAACCACCGGTCGTGGGAGATCACGACGGCGCAGCCGGGGAACTGGTCGAGCGCGTTCTCGAGCGAACCGAGGGTTTCGACGTCGAGGTCGTTGGTCGGTTCGTCGAGCAGGATCAGGTTGCCGCCCTCCTTGAGAGTCAACGCCAAGTTCAGGCGGTTGCGCTCACCACCGGAGAGCACACCGGCCGGCTTCTGCTGATCCGGTCCCTTGAAGCCGAACGCGCTGACGTAGGCGCGCGAGGGCATCTCCTGGTTGCCGACCTGGATGAAGTCCAGGCCTTCGGAGACGACCTGCCAGACGTTCTTCTTCGGGTCGATGCCTCCGCGGTTCTGGTCGACATAGCTCAGCTTGACCGTCTCGCCGACCTTCACCTCACCGCTGTCGGGCGATTCGAGACCGACAATGGTCTTGAACAGCGTGGTCTTACCGACACCGTTGGGGCCGATGACGCCGACGATACCGTTGCGCGGCAGCGTGAACGACAGATCCTTGATGAGCTGACGATCGCCGAAGCCCTTGTCCAGGTTCGACACGTTGACCACGATGTCGCCCAGTCGCGGACCCGCGGGGATCTGAATCTCCTCGAAGTCCAGCTTGCGGTGCTGCTCGGCCTCGGCCGCCATCTCCTCGTAGCGACCCAGTCGAGCCTTGTTCTTGGCCTGGCGGGCCTTGGCTCCGGACCGCACCCAGGCCAGTTCGTCCTTGAGGCGCTTCTGCAGCTTCTGGTCCTTCTTGCCCTGGACCTCGAGTCGCTGCGCCTTCTTCTCCAGGTAGGTGGAGTAGTTGCCCTCGTAGCCGATGGCGCGGCCACGGTCGAGCTCGAGGATCCACTCGGCGACGTTGTCGAGGAAGTACCGGTCGTGGGTGACGGCCAGCACGGCGCCCGGGTAGTCGGCGAGGTGCTTCTCGAGCCAGAGCACACTCTCGGCGTCGAGGTGGTTGGTCGGTTCGTCGAGCAGCAGCAGATCGGGCTTGCTCAGCAGCAACTTGCACAGTGCGACGCGGCGACGCTCACCACCGGAGAGGTTGGTGACCGGCTCGTCCGGCGGCGGGCAGCGCAGCGCGTCCATGGCCTGCTCGAGCTGGGAGTCGACATCCCACGCGTCGGCGTGGTCGAGGAACTCCTGCAGCTTGCCCATCTCGTCCATGAGCTCATCGGAGTAGTCGGTGGCCATCAGTTCAGCGATCTCGTTGAACCGGTCCAGCTTGACCTTGACCTCGCCGAGACCCTCCTCCACGTTGCCGCGGACGGTCTTCTCCTCATTCAGGTCCGGTTCCTGCATGAGGATGCCGACCGTGGCGCCCGCGCCGAGGAACGCCTCACCGTTGTTCGGCCGGTCCAGTCCCGCCATGATCTTCAGCACGCTGGATTTACCCGCGCCGTTGGGACCCACCACACCGATCTTGGCGCCGGGAAGGAAGTTCAAGTACACGTCGTCGAGGATGACTTTGTCGCCGTGCGCTTTGCGAACCTTGATCATCTGATAAATGAACTCAGCCATACGCGGAAGCCTATCGGTGGGAGAAACGGGAACGGGATGCGGAAGGGTCGAGTGCCGCGGAAACGACCCTCATGCGTCGACCTGCTCGGCGCCGTTGGTGCTCGACACCACGTCCGGCGATCGCGCGGCGAGAGGATCCGCCACGGTCGTACAGGCTACGGCAACAGGTTCGGTCGACGCATACCCGGTGGCAGCGTCGTCGACCTTCGGTAGCGCAGCGCCGCGGGGGTCGGAAATATTCCGCACCGCCGCATGCGGCAGCGATCGCATGCCCTCGGACCGGCGAATAACGCTCGCGTGGCATCGCGCCAGATCGGGCCCGACCGCGGCGGCACGCATCTCCAGATCCCGCCGCTCGGTGCCGTCCTTGCCGCGGTACTCATGCGAGCGGAGTTGCCCGTAGGCGATCACCGGATCGCCACGATGCAACGATCGATCCACCCCGGCCACCAGCCTGCGCCAGCACGAGACCGTCAGATACAACGTCCCGTTGTCGGTCCAGTCCCCCGTTTTGGCGTCGAATCGGCGTGAATTGCTCGCCATCCGGAATGTCAGCATCTGCTCGCCGTTGCTGAGATCGCGCCGCACCGGATGGGTGATGACGGTCCCGACCACCGTCGTGTGTGCCTCGTACATCGAAGTTCGCCCCCCGCTCGAATCCACCGTTGTTGCTCTGACCACCCAAGGATGACCTGGCACACGGCGGTACGGGCGATGCCGAGTGAATCTGTGGATGAATCGGGCGGTTGTGGATATCTACCGTGTCAGAGCACGGGGAGCTCGGTGTTCGCCCCGCACAGCACCACAATCGGGCGTACGCCGGGCTCGGGCGTGTACACACCGCTCTGCACGGCGGCCAGCGCGGCGGCACCTTCGAGCTCGACCACCACGCGGAACTCACGCCAGAGGTATTCCCGAGCGGCGGCGACCGCGTCGTCGGCGACCGCGAGCGCGGGCATCTGGTGCCGCTGGGCGATATCGAACGCGATATCGCCCAGTCGAGTCGCGCACAGCAGCTCGGTCGCGCGCGACGGCGCATCGATATCGACCGGCTTGCCCGCCGCGAGCGCCGAGGAGAGAACCGGGATGTGCTCGGATTCGATACCGACGATCTCCCTGCGCTTGCCCAGCGCCGCGCCGAGGCCCGCGATCAGCCCACCACCACCGACCGCGGCCAGCACCGGTGGCCTGCCGCGCACCTGCTCTTCCAGCTCGAGCCCGATGACACCCGCGCCCGCCACCACGGCAGGCATGTCGTAGGCGTGCAGATGGTCGGCCCCGCGCTCGGCGGCCAGGGTGCGGGCCCGACGTTGCGCCTCGGCGTAACTCGTTCCGTGCCACAGCACTTCGGCACCGTGCGCCCACATCGCGGCAACCTTGGTGTGCGGCGCGGATTCGGGCACGACGACCGTGCATTCCTTGCCGAGCTGCGCGGCGGCCAACGCGACCGCGATGCCCGCATTGCCCGCCGAGGCGACAACCACATGGCCGGCCCCGCTGTCGGTGGTGAGCAGGGCGTTGAGGGCGCCACGCACCGTGAATGTGCCGCCGTGCTGCAGGAATTCCATCTTCAGCGATACCGGCACCGGTCCGTCCGGCCCGTCCACACTTGTATGGAACACCGGCGTCTTTCGCACCCGCCCGGCCAGCCGTCGCCGCGCCGCCCGCACATCGGTGCGCAGCACCCGCTCCGGTTCGGCACGCTCGGTCGAATCGTTCGACGGCACACCGAATCGGCTCACCGGCGGACCTCGCCGTCACGACGAGCCAGCTCGGCGTACATCGCGTTGTAGGCGGTCAGGTCGGCGTCGTTGTCGCGATCGGCGGCCCGGTCAGTGCGCTTGGCCAGCTTGGTATCGCTGCGTGACCACTGGATCAGCAGGGCGAGCATCACCACTACCAGCGGAACCTCGCCGCTGGCCCAGGCGAAACTGCCGCCGTTGCGCTGATCGGCGAGCAGGTCGATGTTCCAGCCGAGGTCGAGGGTGCGATAGAACCAGTCACCGAGCACGGTCGTCATGCTCATCAGCGCGATGCCGAAGAACGCGTGGAACGGCAGCGTGCCGAACACCATCGCGAGCTTGGTCAGCGGCGCCACCTCACGCGGCTTGGGATCGATGCCGATCACCACCCAGTAGAACAGGTAGCCGCTGAGCAGGAAGTGCGTGTTCATCATCAGGTGGGCGGCGTGCGAGTCGACATAGGTGTCGAAGATGCCGCCGAGATACAGCGCGTAGAAGCCGGCGACGAAGATCAGCGACGCCACCACGGGCTGAGTGAGGAACCGTGAGACCGGGTTGTGCACGGCCGCCAGAATCCACTCGCGCGGGCCCGGCACCCCGCCGCGCCCGGCGGGCGGGAGCGCGCGCAATGCCAAGGTCACCGCGCCACCGAGGGCGAGCAGGATCGGTGCCAGCATCGACAACGCCATATGCGCGCCCATGTGCACGCTGAACATCGCCGGTGCGTAGCGCCCGACGCCCGACGACGTGGCAAGCAACAGCACCAGGCAGCCACTGCACCAGGCGATGGTGCGCCCGATCGGCCACGCGTCCCCGCGCTTGCGCAGCCGACGGACACCGAGCAGGTAGAGCGCGGCGAGCACGATCGCCAGGGTTCCGAAGATCAGATCGAAGCGCCAGTCGAACAGCAGGCGGCTCACCGTGGGCGGGCCCGCGAGGTTGTAGCCCAGCTCCACCTCGACCGGTGTCGGCACCGCGGTCGGCGGCGGTGGGGGCGTACGGCCGAGGCCGACGGCCAGGCCGATGGTCGCCGCGAAGATCAGCATCTCCACCCCGGCGAAGCGGATGAGCGCACCGCGGTCGCGCGGGTCGGCGGCCAGCGCGGGCAGCGAGGCCCGTCGCTGCAGGTAGCCGATGGCGCCCAGCACCAACAGCGCGGCCGCTTTCGCGAGTACCAGCCTGCCGTACGTGGTGGTGAAAAGGTCCGACACGGGCACCCGCACCCAGGCATTGACCACGCCGCTTATGCCGATCACCACGATCGAGATGGTCGCGGCCACCGAGAACCGCCGGGCCGCGACATCGGTATTCGCGCCGCCGCGCATCGCGTGTGCCAGCACCGCGACCAGCCCGCCCACCCAGACCGAGGCCGACACCATGTGCAGGATCAGCGAATTGGTCGCCACGTCATGTGAGCCACCGGAGGACGAATGCCCGGTCAGTGCCAGCGGCATCATGGTCACCAACGCGCCGACCAGCAGCACCGGCGTCCAGCCCCAGCGCAGCGCGCACCGGCACCCGATTGCCACGATCAGCGCGAACAACACCGTTGTCCGCCAGGCACCCGCCACCTCGACCTGCGTGATCACCGGCCACAGCACTTCGGGTCGCCAGATCGCGCTCACCGGCTGACCGGTCGTATCCGACACCGTCAACGGCACCAGCAACGCCGCACTCGCAGCCCACATCAGCGCGGCGTCCGAGGCCCGCCGCACCGCCCGATACCCACCGACGTCGAGCAGACCGCCGTCCCGCGGGGGCAGCAGAAACGCCGCGAACAACAGCGACCCGACAGTCACCGCGGCAGCCAGATCGGCCACCGCACGCAGCGCGGGCAATCCATATGTTGTCAACGCCCCCGGATCGGGTATACCGAGCAAACTGAGCGCGTGCGCCGCCGACAACCCGACCACTATGGCCGCGACTACCGCGGCGATACACCCGGCCACGACGCTGAGCACACCGAACGACGCCGCCGGACCCGTCTCCGCCGGGGGTCCGCCGTCGATGGCGGGTCCAGCGGAGGGGTCCTGCGATAACGACATGACAACGAGGGTAGTTCGACGTGCCCGGCCACGCCCCGATGGGGCGCCACACCCGAGCCCCCGCTCGACGATCCGGTCGGTCGCTATACTTTTCGAGCTGGACAGCGTGGCCGACTTCGGCCAAGGTGGATGCGACTGCCTCCGTAGCTCAGTTGGATAGAGCAAGAGCCTTCTAATCTCTAGGTCGCAGGTTCGATTCCTGCCGGGGGCGCAAATGGCTCCTGACCTGCATTAATTGCCGGTCAGGGGCCATTCCTGACTTCACCACAATGCTCAAACAGCTAGAAACTTTGCAGGTAGAGTGGTCTCATGGGCCAGGACCTCGACGACATAGACGAGCTGCTCGAGGACTTCACGAGCGAACTGCGGCAGCAAAACAAGGCCAAGGGAACAATCGACCTCTACGCCAGGGACGTCGGATACTTCCGCAAGTACCTGATCAGCGAGAACCTGCCGCCGACACTCGAATCCCTGACGCGTCAGCGGCTCGGCGGATACATCGAACACACGCTCAATCGCCTGAATCAGCGCACAGGAAAACCCGTGACACCGGAGTATGCGCACCGCCAGTACCGCAGCCTGCAGCAGTTCTGCAAGTACCTCGTTCGCGAGGAACTGCTCGAGGTGGACCCGTTCGCGAAGATGTCGCCTCCGATCGTTCCGGAGAAGAAGATCCCAGTTCCTCCCCTGGACGCACTGCGCAAGATGCTCGCCGACTGCGACGGCACAACCTTCGAGGACCGCCGCGACACCGCGATCATTCGGCTTATGGTCGACGCCGGCCCCCGAATCGGCGAGGTGGCCAACCTCGACATCGATGCACTCGACTTTGCCGAGAACACCGTGACAGTGCTCGGCAAGGGACGCCGACCGCGCACACTTCCGTATGGCGACAAGACTCGCACCGCCCTACGGAGATACCTGCGTATCCGGTCGAAGCACACATTCGCGGTAAACGACAACCCCGCCCTGTGGCTCGGCAAGGCCGGTGCGATGACAGCCTCGGGCATTCAGCAAATGATCGAGCGGCGCGCCCAAGCCGCGGGAATCGACCACATCCATCCGCACCAGCTCCGCCACTTCTTCGCCCACAACTGGCTCGCCAACGGCGGCCAGGAGCAAGACCTGATGATGCTGGCAGGCTGGCGATCTCGTCAGATGATTAGCCGCTACGGTGCATCAGTCGCCGATGAGCGCGCCCGAGATGCCCATCGACGCGCCCGGCTCGGTGATCAGCTGTAGCTGCTGATACAGGTCAATCAAGCCCCTACCAGCTGATTCATGCCTCGACAGTGGCGAATCATTCGCCGCGAATTGGTAGCCCTTTTCGCGCCGAGTGCGACAACCACCCAGCACTGCAGGAAGGTCCGGTCAGCGCCGGCGCATGCTTGCACGGTAGGGAGAGACGTCTCGTTCCTCGATGTCCCACTTGGCAGGGGGATACAACTGACGGACAGTGTCGATCTCACCCGTCACGCCCGATATGACCACCGGGCCATCACCGAGCGCGATCTTTGAGGTGAGTCGGTACTCGGTACCGAAATCAGCGAGCCCTTCGGCCGTACCGATCGCGTAGGCGCTGATCGCGCGGCGGATTACGGCGGATAGCGTCTCGCCGTTGCGGCTGGCGGCAGCCATCGCCGCGGCCCATTCCTCGTCGGGCACACGGATTGTGCGCCGCGCAACGCCTCCCTCATCGATAGCCATGGCGCCAATTCTCGCATCCGTCATGACGCAGCCGAGTGTTCACGGCCTGCACGATGGTGCCGTACTCGGCACGAGCCGGAGCAGAAGCGCCGCGGCCTGCCGGTTGTGGGCTGCACGATCGGGGCGGCACATCCTGGTGCCTGGCAACGGGTTTCGTTACACGCCTCGACGGCGGAAAGCTCGGCGATGAGTTGGCGGCCGAGGAATTCGGTGTAGGCAGGTGGGATGGCTTCGGCGAGTTCGACGCGATCGGAGGTCCAGTCGATGCCCATCGCCGACTGCCATTGCCGGACAGTGCCTTTGCCACCTCCCTGCCCGTAAACGGCTACATAGGGGCCGTCGAATCGTTCCCCATGTCGGTAGCCCGCAACCCTGCCGCGGTGCGCGACGTGGGCCGGCTGCGGCATCGACCAGCCGCCCAATTCGAAGTAGCGGTGCCGGATCACCCCGAGTCCGAACATTTCCCCACACAGGGTGAGATCGCGACGCAGCTTAGAGCCCTGCACGTTCTCGATCACGGTCGGAACGTTCAGTCGGGCCAGGGCTTCCTGGGTGTTCGGAATCAGCTGTGGATACTCGCGGCCTTGATTGGTACCAGCAGTGAGGGTGCACGACGCCTGACACGGCGGACTGGCGTGGACAGCGTCGAATTTGCTTCCATGTCTGGCCAGAAACTCAAGCGCGTCGGCCCTGTGGAACTCGAACGGATAGTTCGGCTGCGGTTCGATATCGACACCGACCACGTCGAAACCCGCCCGGTGATACCCCGCCGCTGCACCACCAGCACAACAGAACAGATCCAGCAATCGCGGTCGGCGCCTGTTCCGAACAGACAACGCAGGGACCGAAAAGAGCCGGTTCGTCATGACGTAATTTTACCATCTGTCATGACGGCTCGTGCGGAATCGTGGCGATTCCGAGTCAGATTCACCAGCGATGACAACACAGTTTCGTTACATCAACGAATGCGAGAGTTGCTGGCTCACAGGCATTTCCGGAGCGCTGCGAAAGATCACTAACCGGTAGCTGCCCTCGTGCCGCAAGGTTGCCGACGGACACGACACCCGACGGGGGCGCCACCTCGGGCCGCCTGCTCGTGGCTGCGGTAGACCGCTTATCGGTCCTTGCCTTGCCCACCCTCTTGGGCGGCCTGCCCCCGCGGCGAGCGGATGCCTTTCCGCGGCCACGGCCGCGATCTCCCGATCCTGAGCGCTGCTCGGCCTGTGTGGTGTCTGTCCCTCTCGGTGTGGCCTGATGGCGTCACATCACCACGGCGGCGGGCGTCAAGGGTGGCCCTTGGGCCATCGGCGTGCCGACGCCGAAGGCGCCCTTGATGCTTGTTGCCGTGGTGATAGCCATCGAGCAGGCCGCGCCGAGAGGGACAGACACCACGCCCCCGCGATGGACCGCGCGACCTCCGGTCGCGATACCCGCCACCCGGCGCCAGCCCGCGCCGCACAGCTCCCGCTGACACACGAGCCAGCGCACCACGCACCCACGCACACGCGCTACACCACCACACCCACCACGACAACCGCGGCACTACACCGCAGCCACGCACACACGACGCCACCACCGTCACCGACTCCCAACGCACCACGCACCCAAACCCACCGATGTACTCCCAACGCAACCCATGTCTTTTTCTTTTTTCTTTGTCACTACCTACCACCCACCCTCCCTGACTTCTTTTTCAGATTTTTGATTGATTCCCCCCACCCCCTTCCACATCTCACTTTCGTTTCACGTAGTGAAAGTGAGATGTGGAAGGGGGTGGGGGGAATCGAGCGAAAATCTGGGCGCGAATGCGCAGGTCAGGGAGGGTGGGTGGTAGGTAGTGACCCGCCAGAAACTAGCCACAACTTCTGACACTTATTGTCTCGGCGTTTGCTGAGCCTTTGGCTACTTTTTCGCACCACTGACCTGCACCAAGATCGAATCTCCGTGGCAAGCGAGCGCAGCGAGTGCGGCAGCACCAAGAACCCGACCACGCTCGAACCGACAGCCGAAACACGAGACCCGGCCCTTCCTCGGCTGGACATTGTCCGCCCGACTGCCGGGCCCCTCAAGGGCGCTGCGCGTCGCCTCCGGCGATGGCCCAAGGGCCACCCTTGACCGACCCAACAGCCGGGCTAAGCAATGCCTTCGGAGGAAGGGCCAGGGGAACAGTCGGGGGAGCAGCAGGCCGAGGACAGTTCCACGACTGCCGACCGAATCCGGACACGAAAAAGCCCCCGACCCGTAGGTCAGGGGCTTTTCGTCTGGGCTGCGGTTACGCGGCGGGCGGGATGTAGGCGCCCAGGTCATAGATCCGGCCGTAGCCGCCACCGGCGACCGGGCCGACGTAGAGCAGCCCTTCGAGGCGACCGCCGACAGCGACACCGGCCACCCGCGCCCGGCGCAGACCAGCGCGAACCGCGCGCTGCACGTCACGGTCCAGGGTGACCACGCGCAGCCCTTCGTCCTGATCGTCGACGTAGTTCTCGGGCGCGATCTCCACGACCAGCTGCGAGTCGATCACCGGGTCGCCGGCCTCGGCCACCATCGGCTTGCGGTCGATCCAATACAGAGGCAGACCCTTGCCGTTGCGGCGGTGACGGCGGATCACGGCGATGATCTCGCCCGACACCCCGGCCCCAGCCTCGATGTCCTTTCCGAACGGGTTGGTCGCGCCCGCGCTCATGATCTCGGCGTTGATCTGGTCCAGGTCGGTCAGTGCGTTCGTCATTGTTTCTGTCCTTCGTTCGTGTGTTGGTTGAGGTGAGAAGTAGGCGGGGCAGGCTCGACACCTGCCCCGCAGTAACCGGTCAGCGAATGAACGTGAGCACCTCCGCTCCGGTGTCCACCGGCTCGGTAGACGCCAGGATCTGACCGACCCGAGCTTTGGACAGACCGACCGCGTCAGCGATCTCGCGGTACGACTCGCCCTCGGCATGGCGGCGCCGGATCTCCGCATCACGCTCGGCGAGCGGGTCCAACACCGGGGCGCTGTCCAGTGCGGCCAGTGCGGTCGTCAACCCGCCGTCCAGTGCTGTCCGGTCGCTGTCCAGTGCTGTCCACTCGGCGTCTACCGGTGTCGAGCCGCCGTCTAGTCCGGTCGCGGGGCTGTCTACCGGGCTCGGCGGGGTCCGGGGAACCTCGATCAGCGCCGTCAGGCCGTGCGTGGCGGCCAGACCGAACAGCGGGGCGGCACCGGCAACGGCCGCCGCGATGGCCGCAGGCAGAAGCCGCTGACCTGATTCCGCAGCGTGTAGACCATTTCCGACCACCGAAATCAGCTCGGCGGCGAACAGCTCACCCCAGAAGAACCACTTCGTCGCCACGGGGATCTCAATCTCCAGACGGGCCCGGCGCTGGAGCGAAACCAGCGCCACAGCCGACTGGACAATCGCTCCGTCGACGAAAATCGGGCCCGCCCACGCTAGACGGCTGTCAATCCCGGCCATGACAGCCAGCTCGGTCAACGCCGCGAACGACCACGCGAACGCCCCAAAAGCAATAACGATTGTCATCGCCAGTGCTGTCAGTTCGGCAGCGTCTCGCTTGTCACTAGACACCGGCTTGACCGGCTGTACAGCGGTTGTACGGGTGGTGCTCATCGGTCGTGTCCTTCCCACTCGATCGCGGCGAACGCGTTGACAGGCACGTGCACCAGGCGCTCCTGGTGGTCGTGCAGGGCGTGCCCGGCGAGCTGATCCAGGGCATCGTCCAGGTCGGTGGCCATCTCCCGGTTACGGTCTTCAAGGTCGGCGACCTGCTGCTCCAACACCGCGATCCGGGCGTGCAGATCGGTCTCCGGATCTGCGACGACCTCGGCCTGCGGCGAGCGGTGCAGCGGGATCACCTTGGCCAGCGTCACGGCCTGGCCGTGCTCGGCGACCGCGGTCGCCGGCATCGTCGACTCGACCGCTGCCGCGCTCACCTGTCCATCCCTTCTCGCTCCATACCGGCAGCGAATGCGTTCACCGACTGGGCGGCGTTGCCGAATGCATTCACCGCGCTGGTGCGGTCTGCGACACTGGCCGCGAAGGCCGGGACCGGGCGTGCTGGATCGTTGCGGGAGGCATCCCAGCTCGGTAGCCCAGCCTCGAAGTGAGTCAGCGGGTTCGCGACCGGCGGGAGCTCGGGGATCGGGGAGCTGCTGTCCGCGGTCGCGGTTACACGGTCGATGACCTCGTCGACGTCACGGACGTAGATCCCGCGCGACATGTCGCGACTGTGTTCGAGCGTGCGGCGCTGCAACGGCGTGGTGCTGGTGTCTGCCAGCTGGGCCGCAGCGGCGTCGGGATCGGTGTGCCACAGCTCCTCGGCCTTGTTGATGGCGACCCACTCGTCACCGAACCGGTGGTCTTCGTGATCCAGCCACACCCCCTCGTACTCGTTGGCGTCGAGCTGATCGGCGGGGTCGTACTCCTCCGGGTCGCCGCGGTAGAGCTGCGCGACGCGTTCGTAGTCGGTGCGCATCTGGGCCTCGATCTCGCTCTCGGTCTCGGAATCGAGGACGTGGGCGGCGGGGGTAATGTCGGTCATCGGTTCGTGCCTTTCGAAACTGCTGTTCAGGGAAATGGTTGGTTCGTGGCCGGGCCAGTAGCCCTTGTCGGCCAGCTCGCGTGCTTGCATGTGGGAAGACCAGCGAGTGGTGTCCATGTCGGGCGGCCGCAATCCGCCCGGCATGGTCTTCTCGTGGGCCTGTTTCATCGCTTCCGGCGCGAAGATCCACGCGCTGTAGATCTCGTCGAGCTCATGCCACCGGGGCCCGACCTGTGCATCGGTCGCCCATCGGGCGCGGACCTCGGCCGCCTGCAACTCCGGCAGCACCGGGTCTGCGGTGAGCCGGGCGAAGTCGGCCCGCCACAGCACCTCGTTCTCGTCGGCAACCCGGTCGGCGTAGCGGGCGATGAACGGGTCGTCCAGGTCGTCGGTGCTCATCGCTCATGCCCGTCGCGCTCGGTCTCGGGGGCGAACGCGTTCACCGACGTGCTGGCGTTGTTGAACGCGTTGACCGGCGTCCCGACTTCGGCGGCGGATTTAGTGGGGCGGTCGACTTCCTTTTGCTCCGGACGCGGGCTCTTGGTTACTGAGGTGGTCTCGGCGCCGACCGGATCGGCCAGACCAGCGTCCACAAGCCTGTCGTGTGTGAACACCGCGTCCCGTACTCGGGCCCGGGTCTCCTCGGAAACACCGATAGTCGCCAGCGCGCCGTCCAGGGCACCCCTTCCCGCCAACAGGGCCATGACCTCGTCGATCTTCTTGTTCGACTCGGTATTCGTCCCTTTTGCGGCGGCAGTCGGGGTAGTACTCGCCTGACGCGCCGCGCTACCGAAACGTTCCTTCGCCGGCGTCATCGACGCGACCTTCTGCACCGCCTGGTCCCGCTCGCCACGGAACTTGTCGCGGTCGGCGAGGGCCTGGTCCCGCTCGGCGGTCAGCGCTGAAAGCTGCCTGGTCAGCTCAGCATTGCGGTCGGTCAGGTCGCCGTTGTGCTCGATCGACAGGTTGTGCCGCTGCCGCAAACTGTCGCGGTCACCCGCCACCCGCGCGGCGGCGGAACGGGACTCCTCAACTTCCCGATGCCACAAGGTCACCTGCTCGTTGAGCGCCCGGTTCTGGACACCCGCCGGTGTACCGCTCATGCGGTACAGGCTGGTGCTGCCGGGGTATTCCCAGTCGACCTCGGCATCGTCGATATCGAGCTCGACTCTCTCGCCGGCATTCCATTCGGCGCATTCGATGGTGCGGTCCGCGTATTGGAGTGCACCATGCTCATCGGTGCGCACGAGGACGCGCTCGGCCCGCACTTCGCGGCCGGTGACCGGGTCGGTTCCAGCAATCGAGATCTCGGTGCGGTGACCGGCTCGTGTGGTGCCCGACTCCACCTCGATTTCGTGATCGCCTCGCCACCAGGAGACAGCCTGGGAAGCGAACATGTGGTCACCGTGAACCGACCGGGTGTTGCCCCCGGGATCCTGGCCGTACCGCGGGGCGACCTGCACGCCCACCGATTCAGTCGTGGCAGGCACCCGCGCCACGGCCGACTCGGCGTGTGCCAGCGCCACGGTCTCGCTCGGGTGCCAGCTCGACGACGGCTCCCACCCTGCATAGACCGTGACCTCGTACTTCGAGTTCGCGACGATGTTGTCGCGTTCATGGGCGACCTGCCGCAACGGAAGGCCAGCCGCTCTGACTTCGCGGGCAGCTGCACGCATTTCACGGTCGCGACGTGCCATCGTCACCGCATCCGCGGTGCCGACTCGACGCAACGCCAGCTCCGCACCACGCAGCTGCTGGACCGCGTCCTGCTGTACTGGGTTCATGTCCTCCCACGCCAGCGGCGGGCGGGCGTTGAGGCGGGCCTGCTCGCGGTTGCGCTGCGCGACCAACACGCGTTCGTTGGCCTCGCGGCGCCCCTGAACCCAGGTCTCCGACCGCACCGCCGCGGCTCGCGCGTTGCGCGCCTCGTCGGCGTCCATCGGCTTGAACACGGCCCCCAACGGGCGGGAGGGGTGAGCCTGAACCTGCGACAGCGCCTGCGAGACCTGCCCACGCTGCTCGAACGAGAGCGGCGAAGCGTGCGCTCCGGCCTCGATCGCGTACCGGATCCGCGCCAACCGCTGATGATCGACCTCGGCCTGGTCTGAGGTATAACCAGGCGACTGTCGGCGCTCCTGCTCGGCGAGGACTTCGGCGTGATAGTCGTTGACTCGTTTGGTGCTCCACGCCTGCGCCATGCGCTGCTCGCCGACCTGCGTACGCAGGGTCTCGACCAGTTCGCGGCGCTCCTTGCGCGAGAGCTTCGGCATCTTGGTCTTACCCTGACGGCCACTGTGGGAGGCAATGAATGCCCGTGCAGCGGCCATGATCTGGCCTAGCGCGCGACCGGTGTCGCGGGTGATCTCGTCCTCGGTGGACGGGCCGCCGTTAGCGTGGCCACTATTGCTTTCTGACGTCATGAACATTGGTGAATCTCCTTCTTGGGGTTGGGGTTAGAACTCGTCGCAGTAGCAGTCGCCGTCATGGCCACCGCAGCTGGAGCAAACGGAGTTGGCGTCGCGGTAGGTCGGTTCGGCGCAGTAGCACTCATCGGGTGGGCACTGGCGGCGGCATGAACTCTGGACGTTGTTGTCGGGCATCAGTTCTCCTTCTTGATGGGGTTGGGGTTTGCGCGGCGGGTCTCGTAGCTGGCGCGACGGTGCGCCAGCTGCTCGACATGCCGACGGATCCAGCTGCCGGTATCGGCGACGGCGTAGTAGGCCATGCGGGCGGTCTCGATCGCACCGGGCCGACCTGCGCAGTGCCACCACCCGAACGCCGCTACAGCCAGCACGTACAGCGACAGCGGACCGGGCAGCGGCAGCACCGTCACCGCGGTGGCAGCGACCGCGGTACCGGCCACAGCCGGACCCCAGATCCGCGCCCAGTCATGGACCCGGGTGGCACGCTTCACGTGCGGCTTGGCGACGCGGCCGAACTGGCCACCGTCCTGGGCGACTGGGACCAACTTCGCAGCGAGCTTGGCCGCCGCACTGCCGTCCAGGTCGTCTTCGAGGGCTGCGAGCTGGGCCTGCTGCGGGGCGGTCAAACCGCCGCCCAGCAGGTCTTCGCCGTGCTCGTCGGGACCAGGTAGCGGATTCGGTGTAGACATGATGAATCTCCTTTCAGCTCAGGCGGTTTCAGGCCGGACGGCGCTTGGTCATCGGGATAACCGGCGCCAGTTCGGCGGTGTCCGCCTCGGCCGGAGCGGGAGCCAATGAGGCGGTCATGCCCGGCAACGGGCGCTGACGTTCGAGAGCGGCGTCGTCGAGCATCGACACTCGGCCCCACCGGGTGCGGCCACCGGCGACCCACACGACGTCGCCTTTCTGCATGGCGCGCAACCGGTTCGGTGGGGTGATGTACTCGTCGTTGGCCTGGACGTTGCCTTCGTCGCCGACCTTCGAGCCGCCGATCAACTTGCGGCTGAAGTCGAACTTGCGGCGGGTGCCGTAGATGTTCGCGATCTGTTCGGGATTGGTCGTGCGACCGATCAGCGAGCCACCTGAGGCCGCCGAGACCAGACCGGTGCGGGCGTCGTCGTCATAGCCCAGGCCCTGCCAGGTCTGCGCGATCCACCACGAACCGACACCTGCTTTGCGCAGGCGTTCTACCCATTTCACCGCGCGGGTTTTGCCGTCGGCGACCGCGCTGAATTCATCTACGGCCATGAGGATCTGGCGTCCGTGCTCGACGTCGGCGAGCTGTTCGAGCATGCAGCCGATCGCACCGAACTGGCCGCGGGCGCGGTCCGGGGTCTTGACGCCTTCCAAGACCACGTAGAGGAAGTCGTAGTCGGTGATCGACTTGCCCTCGTCGAATTTCTCGCCCAACGAGCGCCACAGGTTGCCGAACTCGGCACGTGCCGAGTGCAGCACCTTCTGCTTGCCCGCGATCGTGGAAGCGATCTCGTGATCGACACCCGGCACACCAGCCCACGGAATGTCCTGGTCGTAGATGCCGCCCCACAGCTGAGCGAGCTTGCGCTCGTCGAAGCGGGACATGAACTCGAACCAGTCACGCGGCGGGTTCTCACCCTCCGCCGTGGGCACGCCGTCCTTGATCACCACCCGCGCCGGCGCATCCACGATCAGGTGGATCAGCGTCTCGCGGATCTCGTAGAAGTACTTCTCGGTGTCGGTCGTCGGCGTGGAGCCGCCGGAAATCATCGACGACAGGATCGAACGCAGGTCATCGCGCTTTTCGGTGCCCCACATGTTCAGCGACACCTCAGGGAAGATGCCGATGCGCTCGTCGGGCACACCCATCGCCTTGAACCACGCGGCCATGCTGCGGGCGACCTTGAGGCTCTCCGGACCGCCGTTGCAGTCGAGCACCAGCACCTGCGGGCGGCCCGGGCGGTTGCTGCTCCACCACCGACGATGACGAACCCAGGTCGCCACGAACCAGCTGACCAGCACCCGGCGCATCAAGGTCGTCTTGCCCGAGCCCGACGACGCGACGGTGGTCATGTGCTCAGACAATGCGATCCACGGCACGATCAGGCGGGTCTCGTTGCGGCCCAACAGGGTCCGCACCATCGACTTGGTCGGAGCCTGGGTCTGCTCGTGCGCCAGGCGCCCGATCACCACATCAGGGCTGAACCCACCCGTGGTGAAAGGCAAGCGACGCTTGGCCATGCGGGCGGCACCGCGCTGCTCACGCTGGGACTGGGCCCACAAGGCGCGCTCGGTGCGGGCGGGCGACTGCAGACCGACCGTGGACAACTGCACCCGAAAGTGCGTGTACGCCAACGTCGCAGTAAGCCACGCGGCCGGAACCAGGACCACGGCCATACCCAGCAGACCGGCCACATGCTGACCGGCCATGAACTCCCGGCTGGCCTCGGTCGCCATCGTGCCCGGCGCCAGGATGTCCCAGTGCCACAGCGCGGTCGCGCCCGGCATCACCGCCAGCGACCCGAGCAACCAGTTACGCAGCTTCGTCGGATTCCAGGCGTGCAAGGTGGCCGGAACCATGATCATCACGGTCAGCACCAACACCGCGACCAGGCACGTACCGGCCAACAAGGCCGCGTCGGTCACACCGTCGAGGGAAACCTCCGACAGCTTCGGCAGCCACCCGATCGGGTCGGACTTCAGCCCGATCGGCGGCATCGTCGGGTCGACCTGGATTTGTGGTGCCTCGGTCGGTGACGGCTGGGCCGACAGCACCGGTGTCGGAGCGTAAGGGGCGCAGTCTTTCGGGGTGATCATCGGCGTGCAAGTCATGACGACACCGCCTCTCCATGCTCGTTCGGGTCTGTGACCTGGTAGATTTCGTGATCAGCGGCTCCGCCCGCGATCACCCGGAGACCGGGTCGCAGATCGGAAGCGGGCTTGGTGGGCTTGAGCAGCTCTGCGTCGAGATCGGCCAACCGCATCCGGATCGGGTTCTGCTCGAACAGGCCGGCCGCTTTCAGCTCGGCCGCGGCCTTGGTAATGACCTTCTTCACGCGGTCACCGCGGTAGTAGTAGATGAGCCCGGCGCAGTCGGCAGCACGCGCGGCCTGAAAGGCTTGGGCAACAGCGGTTTTCGCTGCCTTGAGGTTCTTGTCGGTCAGCTCGACCTCGACCGCGATCAGCTCGCCCGACGCGTTGATGTAGCGGCCGTCGTGGATATGTGGGCGGGTCTCGCCCAGCACTGCGGGCGCGACTTCCGACCGCAACTGACGCTCTGAAATCCAGCGCTCCAGATCCATCCCGACCAATGCAAGCCGCACCTCAAGGACCGTGCGGGTGTGGTTAGCCATCTTCGGCGACGGCATCCAGTACTTCGTCGACCGGCCCAGCAGCGCGTCAGCGGTCGAGCGGGTCGGGGTGATCCACGACGGGCCCGGAACCGGGCGCATCCCCAGCTCGGAAACCACCTTGGCCTTGCGCAGCTTCTTGACGATCCGGTACGCGCGGGACTCACTCACGCCCAGCATTTGCGCCACCAGATCCAGTGGGGCTCCGTACATGTCCGACAGCACCGTCAGCAGCACCATCTCGCGAGAAGTCAGATTCACCTCTCCATCTCCTCTTCTCGTTCGTGTTCAGCGACGGCCGCAAACGCGTTCACGGAAGCGGTCGCGCCGAACGCGTTGACTGACTCGTTGGTGTTCCATGCCGGACCTGGATCGCCGGTTGGCTCGTCGAACTCGGCACGGTCCACGCCGCGGCGTTCCGCGGCCCGCAGCTGGCGCTCGCGGGTGGCCTTCGCCAGCGCCACGCGCTGCGCCTCACTCGGCTGACGCTTCGGCGCGGCCTTCGCCACGTCGAATAGGTGCGCCACCAGCGGTTCTTTGCGGCTGCCGCGTGAGCGAGTGATTCGGCCTGCAATGTCTTGGCCGTTCGGGCGCAAACCCTCAGCAGCCAACTGGCGACGAGTGCGCAAATGCGCTGGCGCGGAACGCCACTCGTAGGTCGGGATTCCCTCGCTCATCACGGCACCTGAGTGGGCTGCGCACGCTGCACGTGCACGCAATCGGTCCGCGTGGCCTCGTGCGCCCGGCAGATATTCGGCGACGGCACGTAGCTTTGCTGGTCAACCCATGCGATCGAGCAGCCAACCATCCCGATCAGGACACATACGGCCAGCACGATCAGACGCAGAGCAGGCGGCAGGTGGTTCACCGGGGCGTAGACCGCGCCGATACCAGCGAACTCCGGCCGAGACATCGACCCGAGTGCGCTGCGCCCGACCTGGTTGCGGTCCTCGTGAGGCGCCCGGAACACTCCGCCGCTCATCGCTCGACGCCGTCCCGCTCGACAGTGCGGGCGATCGCATCGGCAATCGTGTTGTCTGGCTCGCGGGCGACCTGCTCGCGATTGACCTGCGGATACTCGCGGATCTTCCACGCGCTGTCACGGGCCGACGTCAACCAACTGGTAAGGCCGGGGGCGTATGACACGGCGGCATCGAGACGCCTTGTCGCAGACTCGACGTTCACGCTGCCGTATGTGAGCGAGAGGTAGTCGATCTCCGGGTCGGGCTGGTTGTATCGCTCCGCGTACGGCTCCAATGCCGCGTAGCGGGCCTGCAATGCGACCGTGCGACGCTGCAGGATCTCCTGCTCAGCGATGATCGAGTCCAACTCGTCCAGCAGGTCATCCGGATCGAAGAACGGTTCGTCGATGGTCATCGCCGCACCCCTGCCCGCTTCGACGAACGCCACAGCCACACTGCACCGACGACCATCAGGACGAATCCCAGGACGTCCGGCGCGATCAGCACCATGCAACCGACTGACAACAGCGCGACCGCGGTCATGAATGTCTTGCCGCGCATCACCGCTCACCGCCGTTGGCGTTCCGTGCCCGACGCCGGCGGGATTGAGCCGACTTCAGCGCAAGCCGCGTGTAGTGCGCCTTGCGGGCCTGATCGGATCGATAGGCGCGCTCCTCAGGGCTCAACAACCCATCCGGATCGACGAGGCGGTCGAACTTGCTCAGCATCGCCGCGCGAGCCTTCGCAGTACGCTCTGCGCGATCGCCAGTACGTGCCCAGGACTCGTGAGCTGCGATCCGCGCCTGCAATGTGCGTTCGGTCGGAGTGCTCATGCCACACCGCCCGTGGCCAGCTCTGCCGGACGCACCAGCGCGAGCAGCTCGGAACGCTCGACGCGGAGCAAACGGCCGTTGATCCGGTACCCGGCGATGTCGCCGGAAGCGATCCAGTTCCGGATCGTCTTCGAGTCGACGTCGATCAGCGCTGCAGCCGTCTTCAAGCTGATCAGGTTTCGCGTCTCCGATGCGGATTTATCCACGTTCCATCTCCTTGCAAAGTGGGAAAGTTCCTGTCTTTCACCACTTTTCGGGAATTTGGAGGACTTCTTCACCGCATAGGTGGACGAACGTAGACGTCTGACGTAGATTTAAGACGTCCCTAGACGTCCCCTGGAGGAATCATGGCGAACGAACGACTTCGCGAGGCGCTCCTGCGCAATGGCCTCGACATTTCCGACGTCGCCGAGCGCGCTGGCGTGGACTCGAAAACAGTCGAGCGCTGGATCACCAAGGGGCGCGCGCCGTATCCACGCCATCGGCACGCCGTCGCGGCGCTCGTTCGGGAGACCGAGAACTACCTGTGGCCGGACGCCGTGTCGTCAGAACGACGAGCGGAGGTAGGCGAGTCCGAGGTGATCACCGTATTTCCTCACCGCAACGACATCCCTTCGGACCTGTGGAAGCGGCTGCTGGCCTCTGCGACGGAGCGGCTGGACATCCTCGTGCTCGCAGGACTGTTCCTCGCCGAAGAGCCCGAGTTCACCAAGGCCGTCCGGAAACGCACCCGCGAAGGATTGAAAGTGCGGATGATCTTCGGTCGGCCGACCGCACCCGAAGCCGACAAACGCAGCGCGGAAGAACGCCTGGCATCTGGAACTGTAGGGGCACGAATCAACAACGCCCTCGCGTTGGTGCGGCACCTAGGCGATGTCGACGGCGTGGAGCTCCGCTATCACGACACGACGCTGTACAACTCGATCTTTCGATTCGACGACGAGATGGTCGTCAATATGCACGCCTACGGCCTCCCCGGCGCCCACGCCCCCGCCATGCACATCCGTCAACTGCCCGCCGGCGACCTCTTCGATACGTACATGACTAGTTTTGAGTACGTGTGGGCAACCGCGACGGAGGACGACGGCAATGGGACGAACCGACTACTTCCATGACCCAGCAGCACCGCAGCCGAACGCCATCAAGGTGGCGGTCAGCGCGGTCGTGCTCGACGAATTGGGCCGGATCTTGATGATCCGGCGTACAGATAACGACCTGTATGCCATACCCGGCGGCGGACTCGAAGCAGGCGAGACCGTCAGCGAAGCCGTGGCGCGCGAAGTCCTCGAGGAGACCGGCATTCGGGTGGAGGTCACCGACCTCGTTGGTGTCTTCTCGAACCCGGAGCACGTCATCGCCTACGACGACGGCGAAGTCCGGCAGGAGTTCTCGATCTGCTTCCGCGCGCGACCTGTCGGCGGATCGCTGCGCACCAGCGAGGAGTCCAAAGAAGTGCTGTGGGTCGCACCGACCGCGGTCGAATCGCTCAACGTTCACCCCTCGATCAAGCTGCGAATCAGCCGAGGCATGGAAGACGCAACACCGTACTTCACCTGACCTCTACGCCTGCGAGCCGCACGGCGGCCTCTGTGCGCTCGGCAGCAGCCACCAATTGAGGCGCCGATTCCGCGACAGACGCCGACACGACGTGATCGGGACCATACCGGTCAAGAACCTCCGCGATACGGCTGTGAACGTTGGTCGGCTCGCCCGTCGGCGTTGTGGACATGTCCGCCCACCACAGAGCATCCCGCAGCGGCGTTCGCTCGTCCTCCCAGAGCAGCGGAACCCCGCGGCGTCGGGCTTCCACGCACGCACACGAATGGTTCGCGACAAGCGCGCACAGCCTGTGTGACGCCCCCTGTGCGCGTAGGAACTCGGCACCATCGACAGGATGGAACCCCGTCGTCGCCAGCTCGGCGCTGTAGCCGATGTCATGTAGCCAGGCCGCCGCGACAAGCAGCTCCGCGTCGTCGACCGCGTCGGCAACAGTCGCTGCTCGACGCGCCACACCCTCGACATGCTGTAGTCGCCGGGGAAGGTCACGCAGGTACGCTCGCGCGAGTTCCTCAGCTCTGGTAACGATGTCGTCGGTCACAACTAATACGGTATCGAGCAGGGCAAGCTCGGGGTGTTCTCAGCCACGTTGGGGCGGTTTCCACCACCTAGAGACTTTACGATTTTGCTCGCGCCTGACTTGCATATCCACAGGTCAGCACAGTGTTCAGTGCCAAGGAACTTCTAATCTCTAGGTCGCAGGTTCGATTCCTGCCGGGGGCGCAACCCTCCACCTGCATTTTCGCAGGTGGAGGGCTAGTTTTGGCGTCGCAGGTTCGATCCCTATTGGAACCGTGACTTCGTTGACCCCGCCGCACACCGCGTCCATCACCTGAGACTTCCGTGGACCCATAGCTGTCACCCGACATCTAGGGCGTGGTGCCGTCAGGACTCGGTGGGCAGCGCCAAGGCGGCGTCGATGGTGGTGTCCAAGAAGGCGAGGGTGTCGCGGCGGCGGGCCAGCGGGTTGCGATAGCTGCGATAGCCCTCGGCACCGTTGGTGCGCAGGTACAGGCTTTCGGAGATGATGGGCTGCCAGCGCGGATCGAACACCTGCTGGGCATACCGACCGGCGCCGGATTTGGAGGTCATCGTTCCGGTGGCGAGCAGATGGTGCAGCCGACTCACACCGAGAACAGCCCAGACTGGGAACCACGCGCTGAGGCCGATGATGAGAGGCAGCGGACGCCGCTGCTGGTTCTGTTGCCACCACGGCCGCCAATAGGCGCGGAGGTTATCGATGGTGAACTCGTGCAACGCATTCCGGTCGGCCCATAGGTCGATATCGGCCGGTTGTGGGCCGCGTACTGCGATCCCGTGCCAGGCCAGCTCGCAGAATGTGACCGGGTTGATGCCAGACCGTCCAGCCGGTGCGAACCGGCTCTCCTGGGCGCAGGGGACGTCGGGGCAGACGCTGGGTCCGGCAGCGAGGTCGGCCCAAGTGAGAACCACGCCATCGAAATTCGGCCGAGGAGAAGCAGCCACTGTCGCGGCGTGCGCCCGGGCCAGCGCCTCCATCTCTCGAGACTCCCTCTCGAGGCGCTGGTCGGTCACCGCGACGAAGTCGATATCGCTGGCCGTAGTGAGCCGGCCGCGCCCGGCCCCGTGTGAATGGAAGTCGCCCAAGGCGACCGATCCGACAAGATAGAAGCCGGTGACCAGGCCCGGTGCCAACTCGTCGATGGCATTCAGGAACAGGTCCGCACTCCGACCGACCTCGGCCGGAAGATCGTCGCCAGACATGCCAGACAACCTACCGGCCGACCTCATTCTCCGAACGACCCCACCATCAACGACATCGGCGAACCGGGAGCAGCCCTCCCCTACCCATACCGGTGGTTCGACCCCCTGAACCCGCCGCGTTCGGAGGACTCATCCTTTTCGGGTGAGCCACGTCCGCTCCCGATATGTGAATCTGAGCATCGTCCTAACCTTCGGCCGTCTGGTCACAGAAGCGAGGCCCCGAGATGCCCGGCTCATGAGTTCGAGCGGCCTGTCGAGAGCGGCGGCCGCCGGTTCCGGGGGCTGCTCGAGTATCACCGACCCAAGGCCCACTTTCCGGCATCTACAGACCAGGAGAATCCGATGAAACTCAGAAACTGCATCTGTGGGATCGCATCGATCGCGATGGTTGTGCTGATGACCGCGGCTTGTGGATCCGACGATGACTCCTCCGCCCCGGCAACCACCTCGACCACCCAGACCGACGCCGTGCGCAGCAGTGTCGCCGCGACCGCGTCCTCAGTGGTGAGCTCCGTGCGCGACACCGCGCAGCAAGCGGTTCAGGACGCGATCAACACGGTCTTGGCGGCCGCACCGATCACCTTCGACGCGGGTAGTTCCGACCTTGGCGCGGGCGCCGTCGCGACCCTCAAAGCGGTAGCGGTCCCGTTGCAGGGCAACGACACCGAGATCCAGATCGCGACCTACGCCGAGGATTCGAATGTCGTCACGGCAAAATCGCTGGCCGAGGCCCGCGGTGACAACATCGCGGCCGCGCTCGAGGGCGACGGCATCGACAAATCGCGGATCACGGTGAAGTCCGATGCGAATCCCTCCGACCCGGCGGTCGATGCCGACGAGGCCACGATCACGGTGGTCAACGAATAATCGATATCAGCGCCGACGGCCCGTTCGCCTTGTGCGGAGTGGAGCGTCACAGACTGCAGCGTGCGTCGGCGGGCGGGGTTTCGAGGTCGAGGAGATACGCGTCCACCACGGCGTCGACGCACTCGCTACCGCCGAGGAGGTAGGCGCCGTGCTGGTTGCCGTCGACGGTGAGCAGGCTTGCCCCGAGGGCTTGCGCCATCGCGATGCCGCCCTCGTGTGGCGTCGCGGGATCACCGGTGGTCGACACGACGAGCGTCGCGGGGAGACGTTCGGCATCTGCGAGCCAGGGCTCGTCACGCGTGGAGGGTGCGGGCCACGCCTCGCACTCGCTGTGGTAGTTCCCCGCCGTGAACACGTTGAGGTCGAACATCGGCGCGATATGCCCGATCTCGCGTGCGAGCGCTGTGTGTTCCGCGGGCGTCAGGCGGGGCCAGTCCATGCACCGCACGGCGATGCTGGTGTCGAGGTCAGGGAAGCCGTCGCGCAGGGCGAGCACTTCGTCGGCGCGCCCTGCCGCGAGCGCTGTCAGGGCGGAGATGACTTCGGGCCATTTCGCCTCCGCGTACAGGCCGCCGCTGATGCCGAGGTAGACGTCCCAGACGCTGGCGGCTCGGCCGCCGGCCGCCTGCGTCTCGATGAGAGGCCGCACGATCTCGTGCAGGCGATCGTTCGTGGCCGCGGGATCGGTGCCGAGTACGCAGTCGGGCGATTCGGCGCAGAGCGCGGCGAGGTCGTCGAACCGGGCCTGCAAGCCTTTGAATTGGGACAGGCGGAATTGGCTCGCCGTCAGGTCGGGCGCGACGGCTCCGTCGAGGACGATCGCGCGGACCTTCTCGGGGTAGGTCGTTGCGTACATGGCGCCGAGCTCGGAGCCGTAGCTGTAGCCGAGGTAGGTCAGCTGGTTGTCACCGAGCGCCGCTCGCATGATGTCCATATCGCGCACAACGTTCGTCGACCCGGCGTTCACCAGGTTCGCGATGCCGCCGGAGCCGTCGGCGCAGCGCTGCGCGAGCTCGACTGCCTGCTCGGCGCTCGTGATGTCGTACACCGCGCCGAAACGCGGCCCGTCGCCGGCGTCGTATTCCTCGTCGGTGTAGCAGTCGAGGGCCGGGGTCGAGGACCCGATCCCGCGAGGGTCGAAGCCGACGATGTCGAAGCGCTCGCCGACGGGGCTCGCCTGCCACAGCGGCACGGTCGACGCGACGAGGCTGGTGCCGGATCCTCCCGGGCCTCCCGGGTCGATCAGCAACGAGCCCTCGGCCTCGCCCGTGGCGGGTAGGCGCAGGAGCGCGACCCGTGCCCTCTCGCCCGCTGGCTCGTCGTAGTCGAGCGGCACATCAACCGAGGCGCATTCGAGCGCGGGGTTCGCGAACAGCTCGGCGTCGGCCGCGCCCGTCGCGGTGCCCTCGCACCTGCCCCAGGCGAGCTCTTGCGCGAGGTAGGCGCCGAGGTTCGCATCCGCGCCGGAGCCCGGTGGCGGGGAACCGGGCGTACAGCCGGCGAGTAGGAGCGTGGCGGCTGCGGCGAGCCCGGTCATAAGGCGTCGAGACCTTCGTAGGCGCCGATCGCGTCGTGCGACCTTTGCCACGCCGCACCGCCCCAGGGGTCGCACCAGCCGCTCGCGTCTGGCCCCGTCCAAGGTCGGGACCACAGCAGCAAGGGTTTCTAGCATGACCATGCCAGAAAAATAGCACGCACATGCTAAAAACGCTACAGTGAGGTTCGTGCCCAAAAGAGTTGACCCGGATGTCCGCCGGGAGCAGATCGCCGACGCCGTGATCGACGAGATCGCCGAGCACGGGCTCCGGTCGGTGACCCTCGCCCGGATCGCCGCCCGCACCGGCTTGGCCATCGGGAGCATCCGGCACTACTTCGGCGACACCATCCGCGAGGTCATGCGCTTCACCTTGGGCGTTCTCATGCAGCGCGCCGTGGGCCGTGCCGCGACGATGTCCGACGACCCGACAACACGGATCGTGGACGTCATCGCCTTCGCCGCACCCACCAGCGAGCAGGAGCGCAAGGAGAACATCGCCATGGTCGAATACCGCGTCATGGCGCGCACGGACCCCGAGCTCGCGGCCGACGTCGCCGCAACCTCTCTCGCGGGCGCGGAAGTGATCCGCTCGCTGCTGCGTGATGCGCTAGCCGACCGCGCGGTCGACGGGGAAGCGCTGCACCGCGAGGCGCTCCTGTTGTTCGCCCTGATCGAGGGCTTCTCGTTCAGTTCGGCGCTGTTCTCCGCCCCGTTGCGCGAGACGGACATCCGTGCCGTTGTGACGGCCACCATGCACCGCCTGCGCGGCGCTTATCCGGCTTCCGAACAAGACGAAGGAGATCCACGATGACCGTGCACCTCAGCCACCCCGACGGCCTGCTCCAGCAGAAAGACTATGCGCCCGTCGCCATGACCACCGGCTCCCGCCTGCTCCTGCTGGCCGGCCAGCTGGCCGTCACGCCCCTCGGCGAAACGACGGCGACCGACCTCGCGGCCCAGGTCCATGACGCCCTTCGCAACGTCGCGACAGCCGTGAGGGGCGCGGGGGGCGATGTCACCGACATCGCGCGATTGACTTTCTACGTCGCCGGCTGGACCACCGACATGGCCGACGAACTGTGGGAAGGGACCTCACGCGCCCAGGAATCCGACGGCTTCAGTGCGCCTCTGCCTCCTGTCACCGTCATCGGCGTACAGACCCTGTGGAGGCCCGACCTCCTCGTGGAGATCGAAGCCACTGCCGTCCTGGACTGACCCATCGGCCACCAAGCGTTGTCCAGCTCCTCGACGGCGCCCGACGTCGACTATCTCGCATTGACTGACCAATCGAGTTCTGTTGCTGGACAAGCTCTTTCATCGGTCGTCGACAGAGGTACGGCCAAAGCGCATTACATAGGTTAGGCTAACCTGATTTATTGGGCACCGTGGCGCCCTTGCACCACCACGGGTCCGGATTCATGCCCGGCGCGACGCAACTGCTCTATTCGGCGTTGTGCTGGGCCACCGCCAACCAGAGGAAGACATGCTGACAGTCCTCGAATCGGGTACGCCGATCGATATCTCGTTCACCGACCTGATGAAATACCACGGCCCGCACTTCCCCGGCGGGGTGGCGCACGCGTACTGCGCGATGCGGCACGCTGTCGCGGTGCTCGGCCCCGTCGAGCGCCGCGAGGTCACCGTCCGCACCGCGTTCCCCGGTCCCGGCGGACGAGACGCGATCGAAATGGTGTTGCGAGCGGTCACCGGCGACCGTTTCGTCGTCGCGCCCGAACTCGCCGAGACCGACCGTGGGACCACCCTGGCCCGCTACGTCTGGGAATTCAGCTATCGCGACCGGACCGTGTCGGTGCGGTTGCGCGACGCGGGATTCGTCACCGACGAATTCATCGCACTCGGTGCCCGGAGCGACCGCACCCCGGCGGACGACGAACGACTGACCGTGCTGAAGCAGGAGATGACCGACCGGCTGCTCGCCGGCGAAGTGGGCGAGGTCTATGAAGAGGTGCCGCGGGTCCAGGCACGATAGATCCGGCGTCGCCGCCATGCGCAAGCCTGTTTCGGCAGGTCAGGCCGTGAGACGGCGGTCACGCCGATGCGATGCCGGGCGGAGCCGCGCAGACAGGTAATCTTTCGCTTCATGTGGATCATCCTTGCCAGCTCCGTGGTCAGCTCGGTCGCCATCGCGATCTTGTTCGCGACGGGCTTCCCCAAGGACTGAGCATGTCCCGGTAGCTCTGCGCGCGGCGAGCACCAGCGATCCGAGCCGTTCTCGTCCTGATTCGTGGTGATCGGCCTAGAGTTGACTGATTGTGCGGGGCAATGTGGCGGGGGATGGTGGGCTTGCTTTCGCGGTGCGGCGTCGTCGTAAGCCTGGGGCTTTCCGGGTGTATTGGACGCTGGCGCGGGCGGGATTCAAGCGGCAGGCCCAATACAAGCTGGCGATGTTCGCCGGGCTGTTCACCAACTGTGTGTTCGGGTTCGTTCGTGCGGCCGTGATGGTCGCGGCGGTGCGTTCCGCCGGTGATTTCGGCGGGTACGACGAGGGAACCATCGGCGCCTATGTGTGGTTGTCGCAGGCACTGCTCGGCGCCACCCAGTTCATGGGACCGCAGATCGACCTCGTCGACCGGATCAAGACCGGTGACGTGGCGATCGATTTCCTGCGCCCGATCGACGTGCAACTCGGCTACCTGGCCACCGACATGGGTCGCGCCGCCTGCACGATCCTGCCCCGCGGAGTACCGAGCATCGCCATCGGCGCTGCCACCTTCGGCTTGTCGATGCCGAGCACGCCGGTGGCCTATCTGCTCGGTCTGATCAGTGTGCTGCTCGCGGTGGCGTTGTCGTTTCTCTGCCTGTTCGCGGTGGCACTGATCGGGTTCTGGGTGGTCGAGATCCGCGGCATCCGGGTGCTGTACCAGATCGTCGGAACGTTTCTGGCCGGGCTTTTCGTCCCGGTGCACATGTTCCCCGACTGGCTGCGTTTGGTCGCCATGTCTACGCCGTTTCCCTCCATCCTGCAGGCCCCGATCGATACGCTGTCAGGGCGGGCCGCCGGGTGGGATGCCTTGATCATCGTTGCGATACAAGGCTTCTGGGTGCTGGTGATCGGACTGCTCGGCAGGGTGTTGCTGCGAGCGGGACAACGCAGGCTGGAGGTACAGGGTGGCTGAACCGGATTCCGCGCGCGTTGTTGCCGGGACCTGGTTCACTCCCTATCTCGCAGTATTGCGTTCGCGTGTGAAAGCACAGCAGGTGTACCGCCTTTCGTTCGCCACCGAGGTGTTCAGCGCCTTCCTGATCGGCCTGGTCGAGTTCGGCGAGGTGTGGGTGATCTTCCACAATGTCGGCACACTCGGTGGCCTCGATGTCGACGCGGCGCTGCTGCTGTTCGGGTTGTCCAACACCTCGTTCGCGCTGGCCCAGGTCGCGGTCGGGCATCTGGATTCGCTGCCGTCGATGATCCGCATGGGCACCCTCGACGCCTATCACCTTCGCCCACAACCGTTGCTGTTGCAGCTGGTGACCAGTGATATCTCGTTACGCAGACTCGCGCGGGCCGCAGTGGCGGTGATCGTGCTCGGGATCGGGCTGTGGCGCAACGATATCGACTGGGGCATCGCCCCGGTTACCTTGATCGTGATCACCCTGATCAGTGGAATCGCGCTGTTCTGTGGCCTTTTCGTATGCGCAGCCGGACTACAGTTCTTCCTGATCGACGGTGCCGAGCTCACCAACAGCTTCACCTACGGCGGTTCGTTCGCCGCGATGCAGCCGGCCTCGGTGTTCCCGACACCGCTGAAACTGTTGTTCGGGTTCGCGATTCCCGTCGCGTTCACGGCGTACGTGCCGACCATCGCGCTACTCGGACTGCCGGGGCCCGCTCTGCTGCCCGCGTGGTCGGCGTGGCTCACGCCACTCGCCGCGGCGTGGGTGTGGCTGCTCGCATCGGCGGCATGGCGGATCGGTACGAGGCACTATCAGGGAGGAGGGGGATAGCAGATGGACGAGCACGAGAACCGGGAACCGATCATCGATATCGATGACCTCACCCGGCAGTTCACCGTCTACCGCAAGAACGGCAGCCGCTGGCGCCGACATCGCGACACCATCACCGCCGTCGACCGGATGAGTTTCCGGATCGAACGCGGCTCCGCGGTCGGCTATATCGGTGCCAACGGCGCAGGCAAGTCGACGACCATCAAGATGCTCACCGGCATCCTCGTGCCGACCACCGGAACCGTGCGCACCTGTGGCCTCGAACCGGTGCGCCAGCGCAAGGAACTCGCCTCGCGCATCGGCGTCGTGTTCGGGCAGCGCTCGCAACTGTGGTGGGATCTGCCACTGCACGAGTCGTTTTCGATCCTGGCGGCGATCCACCGACTCGATCCCGACATCGCCGACAAGCGGACACACGAACTGGTGGAACAGCTGGAAATGGCCGATACCCTCGACACCCCGGTGCGCCAGCTCTCGCTCGGTCAGCGCATGCGCGCGGAAGTGGCGGCCGCACTGTTGCATTCGCCGGAGCTGGTGATCCTGGACGAGCCGACGATCGGGCTCGATGTGCTGTCCAAACAGCGATTACGTGAGTTCCTGCGCGCCGAACGCATCGAGCGCGGCACCACGCTGCTGCTCACCACCCACGATATGGGCGATATCGAACGGCTCTGTGATCGGGTGCTCGTCGTCGATTACGGCCGGCTGGTGTACGACGGTTCACTGACCGGGCTGGGCGCCACCGTCGGCGCGCGCCGGGTCCTGGTGGTCGACCTGGCCGCTCCCACACCGGATCTCGACGATCTGCCGTGCGGGGCACAGTTACTGTCCAGCGAGGCGGGCGGGATGCGCCAGCGCCTGGCCTTCGACGCCGAGAAGACCACCGCGGCGGCTTTACTGGCGGCGGTGTCGGACCGGGCACAGGTGCGCGATCTGTCGATCGAGGAACCCGATATCGAGGACGTGGTCCGGCGGATCTACGAGTCGACTCGCTGAATTCAGCTCGATCCGTCCGGGTGTCCCGCGTACATGCTCACCTCGCCGCCCTCCCCGAGGAAGGCGTTGACCAGCATGATCCGCTGTGCGCGCAGGTCCTCGTCGTCCGGGGCTCCGGTGGTGATGGAAATCTGCGGGATGGCAGTCCAGTTCACGACGTAGCGCTCCGGTGGGCCGTCGTCGTCGGATAGGCGCGCGAGCCGGAACACCGACACCACATGACGTTCCATGAGGCCGCGCACGACATCGGCGATGCGCTCCGGGGATTCCAGGGCGAACAGGAACCCGAAGGTCAGCTCTGGCGAGGACACGTAGGCGGGCACAATTATCTAGGTTAGTGCATTCGGCGCCGAAATGATTGCCGGAAATGTGCCACCGCGGTTACCGGGGAGTGCTCGCGGGGACACCCGGCCGTAATGGTGGATAACAATTTCCACCGACCGCCGAGTTTGTACACCATACTATTGCGCGCCGCGGCCGGATCGCGCTTTCCTGAAAGGGTCCCGATTTTCCCCGGGCCGTCTTCTCCACCCGCAGCGTCGCGGACTCTTGTCGACGTCCGGGCGGGGCTACGCCGGTGCCGGGGAGTGCACCCCCATACATCCTCCTCGGCTCTGGCGTATCCATGCACAAGTGCGTTATCAGGGGGGCAACCACCATGTCGATCGATCACGGCCATCGTCTGGATGCCGCACAACTGCCGACTCCCTCGGCACTGTTGCGGGCTTTTCTGGAAACCGATCACCCCGACCCGACGCGACACCGGGTTCTCGACGCGGCCAGCGGGCTCGCGAACTGCCACGATCGTCGGCGCAGAGTCCTCGAGCAGGCACGCGACCCCGCCGCGTCGAGCAGCACCGGCGCGGCGTGCGGGCGCCTCGTCGACGACATCGACAACGACCGCGTCGCACTGATCGCCCGCATCGATGATTGGGTCGCTACCCATGTCGAACACCGCGACGGCGCCTCGCTGCACACCGAGACCCTCGGCGCGGTGATCGACCGGATGGCCGCGAAATGGATTGCCGCCCAGCAGGCCATGGCCGGACCGGCACCAACGACGACGACACCACGGCAGCGGGAGGCTCGCACCCATCTGCAGTGGTGTCGTCTTGCCGAATTGACCGACGGCTACCGGGATCTGATCACCGATGTCACCGAACGCCGCAGGCGGCTGCCGGTGTGGTGAACCTTCAGGCCTTGTCGCCCGGCTCGGCGAACAAGGGCGCCGCGCCGACCTCGCCCTCGGCCGGAGCGTCGAGGTCGACCGGGTCGGTCTCGACGACTCGCTCCTTCGCGAACTCGGCCTCGGCCCGGTCCTGCGCCGCATCGCGACGAGCAGCGGCCGCGGCTTCTTTCATCTCGATCGCGTCGGTGACGAACTCACCGATCTCCCGGGCAACCTCGGCGACGGTTCCGGTGATCAGGGTGGCGATCTTGCCCACCCGCTGGGCACCGGATGACGTCAGTTCCTGGACCAGATCCTTATTGCTTTCGAATTTGCCGACCATTACACGCCCACTTCGGTTGCCTTCCGATTACGCATAACGATAA
Source organism: Nocardia sp. NPDC059195 (assembly GCF_042754695.1). NCBI lineage: Bacteria > Bacillati > Actinomycetota > Actinomycetes > Mycobacteriales > Nocardiaceae > Nocardia > Nocardia sp. NPDC059195. The sequence goes on from NZ_JBHZBG010000004.1 coordinate 390,616, forward strand.
CACCGGGCTCGGGCGCCCTCTTGACGAAACGATCCGGCACCGAGAGCAGGAAGATCTTGGCCCAGACCGACCCGATCTGCTTGGAGAAACGCCCGGTGTTGTAGGGCAGGCCGTACTTCTCCGCCAGCGCCTTCACCTCGGGCGCGATCTCCGGGTACCGGTTTGCCGGGATATCGGGGAACAGGTGGTGCTCGATCTGGTGCGACAGGTTGCCCGACATGATGTGGAACAGCCGCGAGCCCTTGATGTTGGCCGAGCCGAGCATCTGCCGCACGTACCACTCACCGCGGGTCTCGACTTCGGTCTCTTCCTTGGAGAACGTCTGTACACCCGACGGGAAATGACCGCAGAAGATGATCGAGTAGGTCCACACATTGCGCACCAGGTTGGCCGCCGCGTTGCCGGCCAGGGTGTGCAGGAACAGCGGACCGGTCAGCGCCGGGAACATCACGTAGTCCTTGAGGACCTGCTTGCCCGCCTTCTTGCCCTGCCCCTTGAGCAGCGGCTTGAGGTCGGACCACTTGCGCTTGCCCTTGATGATGTTGTCGGCCTCGAGGTCGTGGAGCATCACACCCCACTCGAAGAAGGTCATCAGCAGGAACGCGTAGAGCGGGTTGCCCAGGTAGTACGGGTTCCACTTCTGCGCGGGGTCGATTCGCAGGATGCCGTAACCGATGTCGCGGTCCATGTCGACGATGTTGGTGTAGGTGTGGTGCATGTAGTTGTGCGAGTGCTTCCACTGGTCGGCCGGGCAGACCGTGTCCCAGTCGAATTCGCGGGAGTTGATGCCGCGCTCACGCATCCAGTCGTACTGGCCGTGCATGACGTTGTGGCCGATCTCCATATTGTCGAGGATCTTCGACACCCCGAGCGCGGCGACACCGGCCAGCCAGAACGGCGGCAGGAAGCCCAGGTACATCAGACCGCGGCCGGCGATCTCGAAGCCACGCTGGGTCTTGATGATGTTGTAGATGTAGTCACGGTCGCGTTCGCCGAGGTCATCGACGACGCGGGCACGGATCGCGTCGAGCGCGGCGCCGAGTTCTTCGACCTGCTCCGGACTCAGGATGACCGGGCCGTCTTTGCCTTCGGTGAGGATCGTCATGGCTATATCTCCCCTTGTGGTTGGTCGGTGTGATCTAGAGGGCGATGTCGACGTCGCCGACAGGAGCGTTGATGCAGATCTGGATCTGCTTGTCGGGATCGGCGTTGAGCTCACCGGTACGGAGGTCGCGAGTGCAGCCGGAGAGCTTGGTCGCGGTGCAGGTGAAGCAGATCCCCATCCGGCAGCCGTGCAGCGGCGTCAGGCCCGCGGCTTCGGCCTGTTCGAGCAGCGAGGCTCCGGTGTTGTCGGCGGCGACGTCGCTGTCGGAGAAGGTGATGGTGCCGGTGGCCTCGGACGGATCGGTCGGGATCGTGGTGAGCGTGAATTCCTCACTGAGCACCCGATCTTCGAGGCCCTCGGCGGCGAAGATCGTCTGCACGGCCCGCATCAGCGGCGGCGGCCCGCAGACGAAGGTCTGCGCGTCGGCGAACCAGGGCGCGACCCGCTCGAGCTCGTCGTAGTCGAAGAATCCACTGCCGGTGGAGGTTTCACCGTCGATCACCGTGCCCGGCTCGACCGGGTAGCGGTATTCGATGCGGAAGTTGGCGCGGCGCTGCGCGATCGAGGACAGTTCGGCCCGATGCGGCACCATCTCGGGCTGTCGGGCGTAATGCAGGAACGTGACCTGCCCGCGGTAACCCTCGGCGTCGAGGGTCCGCAGCATCGACAGTACCGGCGTGATGCCACTGCCGCCGCTGACCAGCAGCACCTTGTCGGGTCGCCGCTCGGGTAGGTGGAACACACCGGAGGCGGGCGCCAGGTCGACGATCATGCCGGGCTTCGCGTTGGCGTGCAGGTAGTTCGACACCAGCCCGCCGGGGTGGGCTTTGACGGTGAGCTGCAGGTAGCGCTCGCCGCGGCTCTCCGGGTCGATCGGCGAGTAGCAGCGGGTGTGGCGCACGCCGTTGATCGAGACACCGATCTGCACGTACTGACCGGCGGCGTGGCCGCGCCACTGCCGCGAGGCGCGCAGGGTGAGCGTCACCGAGCCGGGCACCGCGTGCGAGACATGGGTGACCTCGGCGCGCAACTCCCGAGCGGTGAGCCCAGGGCGGACGAGCTCCAGGTACCGGTCCAGCGGGTGCGGCGTGGTCAACGTCTGCACCAGATCGATCAGTCCCACCATGTCGTGTTGCCCCTTTTTGCGCGGTACGGAGAAGTCCTTCGACGCGCTTCGAATTTCAGTGCACGTCTGTACACTCACCAGTGTGCCTGACGACCCCGGGCCACTGTCAACCGGCAATGATGTGAGGCGGACAACATAATGACGAAGGCCGCTATGGTGAACGGATGTATGCTCACCGATGTGACTGAGCAGGCAGGAACCCGCAACGAGCGCAAAGCGCATACCCGCGCGGCTCTCCTCGACGGCACCCTGACCTTGGCTTCGGAGCGCGGATTCGCGGCATTGAGCCTGCGCGAGATCGCCCGTTCGGCGGGCATCGTGCCGACCGCTTTCTACCGCCACTTCGCCTCGCTCGACGACCTCGGCGCGACGATCGTCGACGAGGGCGTCACCGCACTGCGGTTGGCATTGCGCGAGGTCAGGCGCAAGCCGGACGCCCATCTGGCCGATACGGTCCGCTTCGTCTTCGAGCAGGTACGCGTCAAACGCGCACTGTTCGGTTTCCTCATTCGCGAGCGTCACGGTGGGCCTGCCCCGCTGCGTCAGGCGATCGCGATGGAGATGCAGTTGATCGTGCGCGAGATCGTCGCCGATCTCTCGCGCCTGCGTGCACTGGATTCATGGAGCACCACCGAGCTGGAGATCGCCGCGGATCTGCTCGTCACCACCGTTACCGACGGTATTGCCGCGTTCGTCGCGTCCACCCCCCGTGAGGAATCGGCGATCGTGGAGCGCACCGTCATGCAGATGCGTCTGATCGCTTTGGGTATCGCAGGCTGGTTACCCAAAAACGCGGACTGAACTCAGAGTACGGGCGTTCACACAACTCGATGACGCCCTATCAGTGACGCCTCACATCCCGGCGGACACCGCACGCGACGGCGCGCGCACCGGGAGAAGTACCAGCAGACCGACCGCCAGCACGACGAGCAGTCCGGCGATTCCGGCGCGGTCGCTGTGGAAAACAGAGACGAACACACCGAACAGGGCAGGCGCCAGGAACGACACCGCTCGGCCGGTCGTGGTGTACAGGCCGAACAGCTGACCTTCCCGTCCCGGCGGTGCGAGTCGCGCCAGGAACGAACGCGCCGAAGCCTGCGCGGGACCGACGAACACGGTGAGCGCGAGCCCGAAGATCCAGAACATCGTCGAGCCCGACACCAACAGCAGCGCGACACCGCAGGCGAGCATCCCCGCCAGCGACGCCACGATCACCCGCTTGGGCCCGATCCGGTCGTCGAACCGCCCGGCCAACACCGCGGCCGCCCCCGCGACGACATTCGCGGCGATCCCGAACAGCAGCACATCGGCGTCGGCGAATCCGTACACCGTCACCGCGAGCACTCCACCGAAGGTGAACACGCCCGCCAGTCCGTCCCGGAACACCGCGCTGGCCAGCAGGAAATAGACCGTGTGCCGATCCTGACCCCACAGCACGCGCACGTCGCGCCACAACACCCGGTAGGAACCGAGGAAGCCGACCTTCGCCGCGCCGGGGTCGGCACCGGTGCGCGGCATCTCCGGCACCGCGAACAGCACCGGCAGCGCGAACACGGTGAACCACACCGCCGCGAGCACGATGACGAGCCGGACATTGAGGCCCTGATCGGTGGGCATCCCGAGCAAACCGCGGGTGTCACCGTCACCGGCGAGGAATCCCGCGTAGCAGATCAGCAGCAGCACGATGCCACCGAAATAGCCCATCGCCCAACCGAATCCGGAGACCCGGCCGACCGTGGCCGGGGTCGACACCTGCCGCATCATCGCGTTGTAGGGCACGCCGGCGAGCTCGAAGGTGGCCGAGGCGAACGCGAGCAGCGCCAGGCCGAGCCAGAGATCGTGGTAGTCGTCGCGGACGAAGAACATCAGCGACATCGCGCCGACCGTCAGCGCCGTCAAGGTCGCCAATGCCCGTTTACGTGAGCCGACCGCGTCGAAGTACTGCCCGCAGACCGGCGCCGTCAGCGCGACGACCAGCCCTGCCCCCGCCAGCGCCCAGCCGAGCCAAGCACTCGCCGGTGTCGTGCCCGGCAGATCGTCTCCCACCTTGTCGGTGAGATAGACCGAGAACACGAAGGTCAGCGTCACAGCCTGGAACGCCGACGACCCCCAGTCCCACAGTCCCCATGCCAGCACCTGCCCGCGCCCGGCCGCCTCGCCAACCGTTTCGGCCGCGTTCACCTCGGTCATAGGCCGAAGAGTATCGGCGATCAGACCCTTACGCCGCCGATAACGCGCGCACCGCGTTTCCGCCGAAGAGGAGCGGCGAACCAACACCCACGCCGTCTATTACATCCGCGCCAGAAGTTCATATGAACCTGGTTGCATAGTACCCAGCGTTCCAGATATCCTCGTGCCATGGCATTGGAGCACGCGCTACTGGTCTCGCTCACCGAGCGGGCCGGGTCGGGGTACGAGCTCGCACGTCGATTCGACAAGTCGATCGGCTACTTCTGGAGTGCCACCCACCAGCAGATATACCGGGTGCTCAAGCGGATGGAGTCCTCTGGCTGGGTCACCGTCGAATCGGTGACCCAGCAGGGCAAGCCCGACAAGAAGGTGTACTCGGTAGCGCCGGCCGGCCGGACCGAGATCGCCCGCTGGCTCGCCGAACCCACCGACGCCACCCCCGCCCGCGACGAACTGGGCGTGAAGATCCGCGCCGCCGCGTACGGCGACATCGATGCCATCTGCGCCGAGGTGGCGCGCCATCGCGCGCAGCACGCCCAGCGCCTCGACGAGTACCGCCTCAGCGAGAAGAAATTCTTCCCGGCGCCGGACCAGCTCTCCGGCACCGCTCTGCACCAGTATCTGGTGCTTCGCGCGGGCATCCGCGCGGAGTCCGGCTACCTCGAATGGTGCGACGAAGTACTGCAGGCCCTGCGACCGCGAAAAGGTGAAGACCGCCCATGACCGCTTATCCCCATCTGTTCGAGCCACTCGACCTCGGCCACACCACGCTGCGCAACCGTGTGGTCATGGGCTCCATGCACACCGGTCTGGAAGACCGCGCCTGGGACACCAACAAGCTGGCCGCCTACTTCGCCGAACGGGCCCGTGGCGGCGTCGGCCTGATCATCACCGGCGGCTACGCCCCCAACCGCACCGGTTGGCTGTTGCCGCTCGGCGGCAAGCTCACCAACAAGACCGAGGCCTACCGGCATCGCACGATCACCAAGGCGGTGCACGCCGAGGGCGGCAAGATCGCCATCCAGATCCTGCACGCGGGACGTTATTCCTATATGCCGACCAGTGTTTCGGCGTCGGCGATCAAGTCCGCGATCAACCCGTTCAAGCCGAGGGCATTGTCGTCGAAGGGTGTCGAGCGCACCATCGACGATTACGCGCGCTGCGCGGGCCTGGCCAAGTTCGCCGGGTACGACGGCTGCGAGATCATGGGCGGTGAGGGCTATTTCCTCAACCAGTTCCTCGCCCCGCGGGTGAACAAGCGCACCGACAAATGGGGTGGCACACCGGAGAACCGCCGTCGACTGCCCGTCGAGATCGCCCGGCGCATCCGTGCCGAAGTGGGCCCCGATTTCATCATCGTGTTCCGGTTGTCGATGGCCGAACTCGTGGAGAAGGGGCAGACCTTCGACGAAATCGTCGCCCTGGCACAGGAATTGGAGGCTGTCGGTGTCGATATCCTCAATACCGATATCGGCTGGCACGAGGCGCGGGTGCCCACCATCGTCACCTCGGTGCCGCGCGGGGCGTTCGTGGAGTTCACCGCGAAGATCGCGCGCAAGGTGAACATCCCGGTCTGTGCGTCGAACCGCATCAATATGCCCGAGATCGCCGAGGAGATCCTGACTCGTGGCGACGCGGCGCTGATCTCGATGGCCCGCCCGCTGCTGGCCGACCCCGAATGGGCCAACAAGGCCAAGGGTGACCGTGCCGACGAGATCAACACCTGTATCGCCTGCAATCAAGCCTGCCTCGACCACGCCTTCGGCAACAAGAAGGTGTCGTGCCTGGTCAACCCTCGGGCAGGCAGCGAGACCACCCTCAACCTGCTGCCGACGCGCCGTGCCAAGCGAGTTGCCGTCGTCGGTGCGGGTCCGGCCGGTCTGTCGGCCGCGGTGAGTCTGGCCGAGCGTGGCCATCACGTCGACCTGTTCGAGTCCGACGACAAGATCGGCGGCCAGTTCGACATCGCCCGCCGCATTCCGGGCAAGGAGGAGTTCGACGAGTCGATCCGCTACTTCCGCCGCAAGATCGACCTCACCGGCGTCACCCTGCATCTCGAAAAGCGGGTCAGCGCTGAGGAATTGATCGCGGGCAAGTACGACTCGGTGATCCTGGCGACCGGTGTGCGCCCGCGCATCCCCAACATCCCCGGTATCGACCACCCGATGGTGCTCTCGTACGCCGAACTGGTGAAGGAGGAGAAGCCGGTCGGCAAGAAGGTCGCGGTGATCGGCGCGGGCGGTATCGGTTACGACGTGAGCGAATACCTCACTGTCGAAGGACATCCCACGCTCAAGCTCGACGAGTGGAAAGAGGAATGGGGCGTCGATTCCGAGAACGAGCAGGTTCCCGGCCAGCTCCGCAAACCCAAGCCCTCCCCCGCGGCCCGCGATGTCGTACTGCTGCAACGCAAGTCGACCCCGTTCGGCAAGGACCTCGGCAAGACCTCCGGTTGGGTGCACCGCGCGGCCCTCAAGGCCAAGGGTGTCGAGCAGGTCGGCGGCGTGAACTACGACCGCATCGACGACGCGGGCCTGCACATCAGCTTCGGTGAGAAGCACGAGAACCCGCGGGTGATCGAGGTCGACAATGTGATCGTCTGTGCCGGACAGGAATCCGTGCGCGAGCTCGAAGAACCCCTGCGCGCCGCGGGCGTCGACCTGCACCTCATCGGCGGCGCCGACCTGGCCGCCGAACTCGACGCCAAGCGCGCGATCGACCAGGGCACCCGCCTGGCCGCTGTGTTGTAGGAGCGCTGGCGCGCTCGAGCGCGGCCCCTGAGGGCCGGGGGGGGGGGGGGGGCGGCAAGGGGGGGGGGAGGGGGGCGGGCACGGAGCTCGGAGAAGGAGGGTCGGCTCCGGCGGGCGAGGGCGT